>NZ_JBXFWG010000026.1:0-56255 GCF_056854535.1 Stenotrophomonas sp. STEN054
TACGGCGGGTGGCGCGAGACATAAGGGGACCTCCAAGTACGATTCAGTATCGCTTCTTGGCGTCCGCTGCTGGGGGACCAGATCAGTGAGCCGCATGGATGCGGCGACCGAGCTACATGGACGTACTTGCAGCGTCCCCTGCGCAGCCCATCCCGACCGGCCAAGCACGGCTTTTGATTTGAGCGCCCAGCCACGAGGGGCTCAGCCGTTCGCCGCCAACTCCGCATCCAGCGCCCGCAGCCGATCCACCGTCCCGACATCGGTCCAGCGCCCGCGATGGTGCTGCCCGGTCATCAACCCCTGCGCCATGAAGTGCTTCTGCAGCGGCACCACCGAGAACTTCGGTGGAACACGCTCGCTGCCCGGCGCATCGCCGATCACCGCGCGCCAGTCCGCCACGATCGACGGCCTGTACACGCCGATGCCGGCATAGGTCAGGCACGGTCCGGCGCGGTCGTGGTGCAGCAGGCCCTGCGCATCCAGGCGGTAATCGCCCTCGGGGTGCTGTGCCGGGTTGTCCACCAGCACCAGGTGCGCCTGGCCCTGCGGCTCCGCGGGAAGGGTGGCGAAATCGAAGTCGGTCCAGATATCGCCGTTGACCACCAGGAACGGGGCCTCGCCCAACAGCGGCAGGGCATTGAGGATGCCGCCGCCGGTTTCCAGCGGGGTCTCGCCTTCGTGCACGAAGTGCAGCTGCAGGCCCCACTGGCTGCCATCGCCCAGCGTGGCCGCGAACTGCGCGGCCAGCCAGGCGGTGTTGACCACCACCTCGCGCACGCCCAGCGCGGCCAGCCGCTCCAGGTGCCACACGATCAGCGGCTTGCCGGCCACCGCCAGCAGCGGCTTGGGCGTGTGCAGGGTCAGCGGGCGCATGCGCTCGCCGAGGCCGGCGGCGAAGATCAGCGCTTTCATCAGCGCACCACGCGCATCGGTGCGGCCAGCTCGGCAAGCGCCGGCTTGATGCGTTCGTCCAGCAGCTGCTGCAGCGCGGCCAGTGCGGGGTAGCGCGGCAGCACTTCATCCAGGTAGCCGATGAAGCGCGGCACGTCGTCCAGGTAATGGCCCTTGTTGTCGCGGTAGCGCAGGCGGCTGAAGATGCCCAGGCACTTCAGGTGACGCTGGATGCCCATCCAGTCGGCATCGCGCAGGAAGGTCGCGCGGTCGGGTACCGGCAGGCCGGCGTCGAGCGCGCGCTGGTGGTACTGCGCCAGCCAGGCGTCCACGCGCGGCAGCGGCCAGCTCAGGAAGGCGTCCTTGAACAGGCTCACCGCGTCGTAGGCGATCGGGCCACGCACCAGGTCCTGGAAATCGAGGATGGCCGGACCGTCGTCGACCGGCATCAGGTTGCGCGGCATGTAGTCGCGATGGGTCATCAGCTGGGCCTGGCCCAGTGCGTTGTCCATCAGCAGGCGCTGCGCCTGCTGCAGGCTCTCGGCCTCGGCGCTGTCCAAGGTAATGCCCAGGTGGCGCTGCAGGAACCATTCGTCGAACAGGCCGGCATCACGCTGCAGCAGGGCTTCGCCGAAGCGGCCGAAATCCTCGGGCACCGGGATCGCCTGCAGGCGCAGCAGCTGGTCGATGGAACGGTTGAACCAGGCATCGGCATTGCGCTCGTCCAGCACCTTGGCCAGGGTCGGGCCACCGAGATCCTCCAGCAGCAGGAAGCCGGCTTCGAGATCCTGGCCCAGCAGGGCAGGCACGCGCAGGCCGTGGTCGTGCAGCAGGCCGCGCATGCGCAGCCACGGCCGCGGGTCTTCCAGGCCGGGCGGGGCATCCATCACGATGTGGCTGCCGCGCGTGCTGGTGGTGCGCCAGTAGCTGCGCAGGCCGGCATCGACCGAGGCGCGCTCGACCACCGCGTTGGCATCGTCCAGCTGGGTGCGGGCCCACTGCAGGCGCTGCGCGCTGCGCTGGGGATCGGAGGCAGGTTCGGTCATGCAGGCAGTTCCGGGCGCGACGGGCGCGCCAAGCTCAGGGGGAAAGAGGGAAGAGGGGTGTCAGCGGCGTGGGGTGAACAGCCGCATCAGCGCCAGCACGGCCACCGCGCCGACCACTGCGCCGAGGAAACCGGCCGGTTCGCCGGGGGAATACCAGCCCATGTACTGGCCGAACCAGCCGGCCACCAGGGCGCCGACGATGCCGAGCACGATGGTCAGCAGGCAGCCCATGCGGTTGTTGCCGGGCATGAAGAAGCGCCCGAGCAGGCCGACGAAGAAACCGACCAGCAGGATGTACAGCCAGCTGCTGCTGCCGAACAGACCATTCATGTGCATGCGTTCCGCTTGGGGTGGACGCAGCCTAGCAAGGCCAGGCTGCGTCCGTCACGGGTGTGCGATCAGCAGCAGCCGTGGTCGCCGTGGCGGGTGCCGCTGTCGGCAGCCACCGGCGAACCGCTGGTCTCGCCGCGCAGGCTGGCGGCGTAGTGCTCGCTGATGACCTTGGACACGCAGGCGGTGACCTTCTTGCCCATCGGGATGTGCAGGAATTCGTTCGGACCGTGCGCGTTGGAGTGCGGGCCGAGCACGCCGGTGATCATGAACTGGGCGCCCGGGAACTTCTCACCCAGCATGCCCATGAACGGGATCGAGCCGCCTTCGCCCATGTACATCGCCGGCTTGCCGAAGAAGGCCTGGCTGGCGTCGTCGATGGCCTGGGTCAGCCACGGCGCCATGGCCGGGGCGTTCCAGCCGGTGGAGGCCTTTTCCAGGTCCAGGGTGACCTGTGCGCCGTTCGGCGGATCGCGCAGCAGCGCTTCCTTCAGCAGTTCGCCGCAGGTCTTGCCGTCGGCGGTCGGCGGCAGGCGCAGCGACAGCTTCACAGAGGTCTGCGGGCGCAGCACGTTGCCGGCCGATTCCAGCGGCGGCATGCCGCCCACGCCGGTGACCGACAGCGCTGGGCGCCAGGTGCGGTTGAGCACCAGCTCGGTCAGGTCCTCGTTCATCGGGCGCAGGCCGTCGACCATCGGGAACTTCTCGAAGATCTCGGTATCGACCACTTCAGCGGCACGCTTGGCCTGGGCCTGGCGCTCGGCCGGGATCTCGACGTTCATGCCGTCGATCAGGATGCGGCCGGTGTCCTGGTCCTCGATGCGCGACAGGATCTGGCGCAGCAGGCGGAAGCTGGACGGGATGACGCCGGAGGCATCGCCGGAATGCACGCCTTCGTTGAGCACCTTGACCGTGAAGTTGCCGCCGGTCAGGCCGCGCAGCGAGGTGGTGCACCACAACTGGTCGTAGTTGGCGCAGCCCGAATCCAGGCAGACCACCAGCGACGGCTTGCCGATGCGGTCGGCCAAGTGGTCGACGTAGGCCGGCAGGTCGTAGCTGCCCGACTCTTCGCAGGCTTCGATCAGGACCACGCAGCGGGCGTGCGGCAGGCCCTGGGCCTGCAGGGCCAGCACCGCGGCCAGCGAGCCGAAGATGGCGTAACCGTCGTCGGCGCCGCCGCGGCCATACAGCTTGTCGCCGCGCAGGACCGGGGTCCAGGGGCCGAGGTCGTCATCCCAGCCGGTCATTTCCGGCTGCTTGTCCAGGTGCCCGTAGAGCAGGATGGTGTCGTCGCCGGTCTCGGCGCCGGTGGCGGGAATTTCCAGGAAAATCAGCGGGGTGCGGCCTTCCAGGCGCACCACCTCGACCTTCAGGCCGGGCAGCTGCTGGGCCTTGGCCCAGTTTTCCATCAGGGTGACCGCCTGTTCCATGTAGCCGTTCTGCACCCAGTTGGCGTCGAACATCGGCGACTTGTTGGGGATGCGGATGTAGTCGACCAACTGCGGGACGATCTCGCTGTCCCACTTGTCATTGACGAATTGGCCGAGCTTGGCGCTGTCCATCTGAAACTCCGGTTGCATGGGCATGTGATGCCGCCATTCTACGCCTGTGCCGGGGGTAGGGTTTTTCCTACAGCACGTCGGGTATTTGGCTGGCTTTTAGAAATCGCCGAAACCGATAGGCTGTGCACATGTGGTGACGGACACTGTTTCGACCGACGGGATTGCCGCTCGGGACGGCCAGAACCACAAGGAGATACACGTCGTGCCTTGGTCAGTCGTGTTCAGGGCGGTGGTGCTGGTGATGTGGGTGGTGGGGGCGCAAGCCGCCGAGCCGATCGACATCAACCGCGCCGATGCCCAGGCGCTTCAGCAGGGACTGGCGATGGTCGGGGCCGTAAAGGCCGCGGCAATCGTCGAGCACCGGCGCAGACATGGCCCATTTCATCGCGTCGAGGACCTGACGCAGGTGAAAGGGATAGGGACAGCAATCGTCGAACGGAATCGACAGCGGATCACCGTCGGCAACACGATGTTACCAGCGGATCCGGTACCCGGATCGGTACCGGTGCGCTCTGTACCCAGGCGTTGACAGCAGGATCGTCGGGACCGGCAGGAGGCTGGTTCACCGGACACGGACAGGAAGGCCGTGCCCACCGACCGTCGCAGGGATGCGGCACCAATCACCAGGATGGTGGCATCACAGACCTGTGGAAGGGGCTGAGATATAAACAGGACGAATGCGGCCGCGTGCAGGATGCAACGCCGCCCCCACAGCGCAGGATGCGAGGGGGTGGCAGCAGGCCGACAAGGACGTAACGAGTGCCCGGTACGACACATGGCTGTGTCGCCGGGCATTTCTCTTTCTGGCATGGGCAGAGTGTGGCGCAGCGCCTCACCGCCAATGGTGTAGGTTGAGGGTTCCCCCACGGATTGGAACCTGCTGGATGCGCCTGCCCCGTCTGCCCCTGATGCTCGCACTTGCCCTGGCCCTGCCGCTGGTGGCGCAGGCTGCGACGCCTGCCGCCAAGAGCACCACCGCCACCGCCGAAGTGCGCGGCCCGACCGATCTCAAGCCCGGTGAATACCTGTGGCACCCGGAAGTGTCGCCGGCCGGCCCGATCGTGCTGGTGGTCAGCCTGGATGAGCAGCGCGCCTACGTGTACCGCAACGGCATCGCCATCGGCCTGAGCACGATCAGCTCGGGCAAGACCGGGCATGAAACGCCGACCGGCGTGTTCACCATCCTGCAGAAAGACAAGGATCACAAATCCAACCTCTACAACAGCGCGCCGATGCCCTACATGCAGCGGCTGACCTGGGACGGCATCGCCCTGCACGGCGGCAGCCTGCCCGGGCACCCGGCCTCGCATGGCTGCGTGCGCCTGCCGCAGGCCTTCGCGCAGAAGCTGTTCAGCGAGACCCAGCGCGGCGATACGGTGGTGGTGGCCAACGCCAAGAGCGCGCCGATGACCCTGGCGTACCCGGCGGTGCTGGCACCGGTGAATGCCCGCGGCCAGGCGCTGCCGGAAACCAAAGGCGCCAGCCCGGCCAAGGCGTGGTGGGATGATGCGGCCGCACCAAGCGGCCAGGTCGGCATCCTGGTCAGCCTGCACGACCAGCGCCTGTACGTGCTGCGCGATGGCGTGATGATCGGCGAATCGCCGCTGCGCGCCGATGCGCTGCCGGCCTTCCAGGGCACGACGCTGTTCGTGATGGGCCAGGGCTTCAGCGAAACGCCGAGCCCGCTGGATACCCAGCAGCGCCTGCACCAGTGGACCGCCTACCCGCTGCTGGGCCAGGACCGCGCGCAGGCCACCCCGGACCTGCTGGCGACGCCGTCGCTGCCGATGGCGCTGCCGACTGATTTCGCACGCCAGCTGTACAAGGTGCTGGTGCCGGGCACGACCCTGCTGGTCACCTCGCTGCCGGCCGTGCGCCCAAGCGCGGCTGAATCGGGGATGCAGCCGGTCTTGGAATCCGAACCGGCCACGCCCACCTCGAAGAAGTCCTGAGTGAATATCGTGTGCCCATGATTGCTTCACGCACGCGCTGGCAGGCCGCCTGTGGCCTGCTTGCGCTCCTTGCCGCAGCTGGCGCGACGGCGGCAGCACCGGCGGCCACCCCCAGCACCGACGACCTGACCGCGCTGCTGGCGCGCACGGCGCCCAAGGCCGACCGCCACGTCTTGAAGCTGGCGGCGACGGCTTTGCGCTGCGCGCTGCAGCGGCCGGAACTGGGCATCAAGGCCGAGCGGCTGGGTGTGATCGATTACTCGCGGCCATCCACCGAGCAACGCCTGTGGGTGTTCGACCTGGCGCGGCAGCGCCTGTTGTTCGAGGAATGGGTAGCGCACGGCCGCAACAGTGGCGGCAACCGCACCGAGCACTTCTCCAACCGCGACGGCAGCTTCATGTCCAGCATCGGTGCCTTCACCGCGCAGGAAACCTACATGGGCGGCAACGGCTATTCGCTGCGGCTGGATGGGCTGGAACCGGGTTTCAATGACAAGGCGCGCGACCGTGCCATCGTCATTCACGGCGCGCCCTACGTGAACCCGACCATGGCCCGCCTGCAGGGCCGGCTCGGCCGCAGCCTGGGCTGCCCGGCGGTGCGCCTCTCGGTGTCGCGGCCGCTGATCGATTCGCTGCGCGGCGGCACCCTGGTGTTCGCCTATTACCCTGATCCGCAATGGCTGCAGCACTCGCAGCTGCTGGCGCCGCAGTGCGGCGAGGCAGGCGTGGCTGCGCGGTGATGCGCGATCGCGCGCGGCATGATGCAATGCGCGCATGGACATAGATGCTCTGCTGCGCACCCCAAGCCAGGTGATTTCGAGCCTGGACTACCGCCGCGAACGCTGGCGCAATGGCCTGGGCTGGACCCGCGAGATCCTGCGCCTGCCCGCCCAGGGCGATGACTGGGCGCTGCGCCTGTCGGTGGCCGAGATCGAACAGGACGCCGCGTTTTCCGCGTTCCCCCGCGTGGAGCGCGAGCTGGTGCTGCTGCAGGGCAATGGCGTGCGCCTGCGTTTCGCCGATGGCCGCGTGGCCGAGGTGCTGCCGCCTCATGGTCGCGTGCGCTTCGCCGGCGAGGAAGCGCTGGACGGCGAGCTGGTCGATGGCACCACCCACGATTTCAACCTGATGTGGAAGCGTGGGTTGTTGCAGGCCGAGCTGCTGCACCGGCCACTTGTGGGGTCGATGTTCTTCTTCTGCGAACCGGGCGTGGCCTGGGCGTTGTACCTGCTGGCCGGGCATGCGGAATTCGGTGCGGACAGCGGGCTGCCGCCGATGCAGGCCGGGGATACCACATGGTTGGCCGCCGGTGAAAGGCAACGGCATGCATTGCAGGGCGGCGGTGAGTTGTTGGCGATACGGGTAACGACGGCCGGGTAGCGCCGGGCCATGCCCGGCGTGATGGGGCGTCGTCAGTGCGGACCAACGGTCCGCACCCACCCCCACCGCGCAGTAGATCCACGCCATGCGTGGATGCGGTTGGGGTCAATACACGTCGCGCCGGTAACGACCGGCCAGCAGCAGCGCTTCCTTGCCGTCGGCACCGAGCACCTGCTCGATCACTGCGTCCACCGCCGGGGCCATGCCCTGCAGGCTGCCGCAGACCAGGATCGTGGCGCCTTCCTCCACCCACTGCCGCAGTGTCGCGGCTTCGGCCAGCAGCCGATCCTGCACGTAACGATGCGCGCCGCCATCGCGGCTGAACACCGCATCCAGCCGTGCCAGCGTACCGTCGGCCAGCATCGCCTGCAGTTCGTCGCCGAAATGGAAATCGTGTGCGGCCGAGCGTTCGCCGAACAGCAGCCAGGTGCGGCGCGCGCCGCCGCGGGCGCGCTCATGCAGGTGCGCGCGCAGGCCGGCGATGCCGGTACCGTTGCCGATCAGCAGCAGTGGAACCTCGGCGGCCACGCCGTGGAAATTCTGGTTGCGGCGCAGGCGCAGCTGCACTGGTTCGTGCAGTACGGCGTGGTCGCACAGCCAGCCACTGCCGATGCCGGGCGTGCCGTCGGCGCGCAGCTGGCGGCGCAGCAGCAGTTCCAGCGCGCCATCGGCCATCACCGAGGCAATCGAGTATTCGCGGTGCGGCAGCGGCTGCAGTGCAGCCAGCAGCCCGGGCAGGTCGCCGGGCGCCACCAGGCTGGGCAGGTGCGAGCGCACGACGCGATCCAGCAGGGTGCGGCCATCGTCCAGCGGCAGCTCCGGATTGAAGTCGCGTGCGCGCAGCCAGTCGCGCGTGCTGGATGCGGCGTGTTGCGGGCCGATCTCGGCGACATCGCCGGCCTGCCACTGCGCATCACTGCCGGCCGGTGGCTGCAGGCGTAGCCAGTACACCGGCCCGCCGAGGCTGCCGGGGTTGAGGTGCTCGCGCTGCAGCAGCGGCCACGACTGGTAGTCGGCCGGGCTCCAGTCGGGCAGCTCACTGGCGCCGCCGCCGATCTGCCCCAGCAGCTGCTGCCAGTGGCGCAGCGCGGCAGGATCGGCGTTGTCGACTTCGATCGCATCGAACATCGGGTGCGCGCCGTGCTGGCGCAGCCAGTCATCGAGCTGGTGGCCGAATGCACTGAAGTGGCCGTAGCTGCGGTCGCCCAGCGCGAGCACACCGAACTGCAGGTGGCCCAGCGTGGGCGAGGTGCTCATCACCCGGCGCAGGAATGGCAGGGCGTGGTCAGGTGCATCGCCTTCGCCGGTGGTGCTGGCGATGAACAGTGCACGCTGGCTCTGCGTCAGCAGTGCGGCATCGACGTCGTGCAGGCCACGCACGCGCACCGGCAGGCCGGCGGCACGCAAGGCCTCGGCGCTGCGTTGGGCCAGTTCGCGGGCGAAGCCGGTCTGGCTGGACCACACCAGCAGCAGGGGGGCGACATCACCGCTGGCGGCGTCATCGCGCGGGCGGCCGCGCCACCACAGGGCGGTGCAGGCCAGCGCGTACAACGCCGTCGCCAGCAGCGCGCCCTGCCAATGCCGCGCAGGCGGCGCGCCCTGCCACCAGGTTTCGCCCAGGTGCAGGCGCAGCAGTGCGTAGCCGGCCACGGCCAGCAGCACCATCACGATCACGTTGCCGAGAACGGCGCGCGACGGCCGGGGGCTCATGCGGCCTGCTCGTCGAGCAGGTGCTGGAAGGCGCTGCTGAGGTATTCGTGCGGACCGTCGATGGCCCGTTCCAGGTAGCGTGCGGCCAGGCCTTCGCGCTCGGCGAGGGCCAGGCCCTGTTCGCGGCCGAGGACGGTCAGCGCGGTGGCCCAGGCATCGGCGTGCATCGCATCGTCGGCCACCACGGTGACGGCCGCGGCGACCTGGCGCACCGGCATGCCGCTGCGCGGGTCCAGGCTGTGGCTGTAGGCCTGGCCATCGGCCTGGTACTGGTGCCAGCGGTCGCCGGAGGTGGCCACGGCCTTGCCGTCCAGTGCCAGCACGCGCGGCGGCGTATCGGTGTGCGCGTCTTCTTCCGGCGCCGATTCCACCAGCACGCGCCACGGTTGCCCATCGGGCTTGCGGCCGTAGCCGGCCAGTTCGCCACCCACTTCGATCAGCGCAGCGGTGATGCCCTGCGCGCGCAGCCAGGCGGCGACGTGGTCGACACCGAAGCCTTTCGCAATCGCAGAGAGATCAAGTTCCAGGCCGCCGGGTTGCAGCAGCGCATCATCGCGCCACTGCAGGTGCTGCCAGCCGCAGCGGGCGCGGGTGGCCTGCAGGATGGCGGCGTCGGGCACGCGGCGCGGGCCGGCCTGTGCACCGAAGCCCCAGAGCGCGACCAGCGGGCCCAGGGTGGGATCGAAGGCGCCCTCGCTGGCAGCAGCAATGGCCTGCGCGGCGGCCAGCACGTGGCGGGTTTCGGCCGGCAGCGGGCACCATTGGCCCGCGTCGGCGCGGTTGTAGCGGCCCAGGTCCGAACCGGCTTCCCAGGTGCTCATCTGCGCGACCACTTCATCCAGGCGTGCGTGGATGCCGGCGTGCAGCGGGTGCAGGTCGCGGTGGCGTGGCGCCACCAGCGACACACTCCAGGTGGTGCCCATGGTGGTGCCGCCGAGGCGGGCGATGTCGAGCAGGGAATCGGTCATGGCGGGGCGTTGCAGGCGCGATGCCGGGACGGGCCCGGCACCGCGGTCCGCGTCATTGTGGCAGCACTTCCAGGGTGGCGACGTAACTCAGGCGGCGTTTGGCGGCCTGCTTCACCGAGGTCTTGTTGTCTTCGGTGCCGGTTTCCAGCCAGTACATGCCGGCTTCGGGCCAGGTCACCTTGATCTCGCCCTTGGCGTCGCTGGTCAGCTTCAGCTCGTCCTGCGCGTTCCGGTAGCGGGTGGCGCCGCGCACGATCTCAAATTCCAGGCCGGCGGTTGGCTTCCCATCCACCAGCACGCGGAAGGTGGCTTCCTCGCCGGCGAACAGATCGTTCGGATGGCCCACGGCCACCAGTTCGATGCCGCGGTTGGTCGGCTTCAGCGCGGTGTCGTTCGGCGCGCCGTTGGTGACGAAGGTTTCCACGCGACCCACCGACTGGCTCACTTCCAGCTTCTTCGCATCCTTGGGCAGTTCGCCGAAGGTCGCGGCGGTGCCGCGCCAGCGCTTGCGCTCGCCGTTCTGCTCGTAGGTGGCGAACAGGCCGTCATTGACCGAGGCGATGCGGTAGGTGCCCTGCTGCTTCAGTTCGAGGTCGAACACGCTGCGGTACTTGCCGGTGGCCGCGTTCTGCGGCTGCACGCTGCTGCCGTCCGGCGCGGTGATGACCAGCGATTCCAGGCGCAGCGGCACGTGGTTGAAATAGAACAGGTCGTTGGAGACGGCGCCGTCGACGGTGATCCACGGCGCGTTGCCGGCGATGACGGTCTGCGAGGGGAGCAGCCAGGCCTTGTGGGCCAGGGCGGAGAACGGAAGGGCAGCGGCCAGGGCGGCGGCTAGGACGAGCGTGCGCTTCATGCGGAAGACTCCAGTTGGAAGGCGTCGGATCCCTTTCCGACGGAAAGGGCTCTGACCCCCGAGGGATAGGGCGATGGGGTCAGAGCCTTTCCTGCGGAAGGGATCCGACCCCGGTCATGCAGTTACGGCTTGACGGCCAAGGTGACCTGGCCCAGTTCGGTGGCGCCCTGCGCCTTGCCGGACCGCGCGGCGGTGGCCGGCCAGGTGAAGGGAATCTTCAGCAGTTCGCGGCCGCCGACTTCGCGCACTGCTTCCACCACCAGGGTGTAGCTGCCTGGGGCCAGCTGCCTCAGCGCCGGCTGCTGGTCGCTGAAGGACAGCGCGTGCTTGCCGGCCGGGCGGGTGGGGCCGGTCACGCCGTCCACCGGCACCTGCAGGGTGCGGCCGCTCTTGCGCCACCACTGGCGCAGGTCGGGCAGCCACTTGCTGCCATGGCCTTCGCTGTTGCCGGTCTGCTGGTACCAGACCGACAGGTTGGCGGCGACCTTCTGGTCGGCACCTTCCAGCCACACGGCCACATACGGGCGGTGGTATTCGGCGACGTTGAGCTTGGGCACTTCGACGTTGATGTCGAGGGTGGCCGCGTAGGCCGGCGAGGTGGCCAGCAGGCCGCTGAGGGCGATGGTGAGGGTGACGCGCATGGGGCGGCTCCGGAGGGAACGGACGGAAGTCAGTGGATCAGCAACAGGGCGATCAGCAGCGGGATCATCAGGCCCAGGCCGACCAGCGGCCAGGTCATGCGCCGCTGCCGCGCATGCAGGTGCAGCAGGAACAGGCCGGTGATGCAGAACACCAGGCAGGCCACCGCGAACAGGTCCAGGAACCAGCCCCACGCCGGGCCGGCATTGCGGCCCTTGTGCAGGTCGTTGAGGTAGGACACCACGCCGCGTGAGGTCGATTCGAATTCCACCGCACCGCTTTCGCGGTCGATGCTCAGCCAGGCGTCGCCACCGGGGCGCGGCAGCGACAGGTAGATCTCTTCCGGCGACCATTCGGCGGGGCGCCCGCCGATGCCGATGTCCAGCTGCGCATCCAGCCATTGCCGGGCAGGCAGCGGAATCGGCGCGTTGCCGTCTTCGCGGTCACCCAGCGCGCCCAGCAGCTTGGCCGGCAGTTCCAGCTTCTGGTTCTGCACCTGCGGCTTGGCCTCGATCTTCGCCGCGTGGTTCAGGGTCAGGCCGGTGGCCGCGAACAGCAGCATGCCGATCAGGCACACCGCCGAGCTGATCCAATGCCACTGGTGCAGCGTACGCAGCCAGAAGCCACGGCTTTGTTGCTGCTGCACAGCGGAAGAGGCAGGACGGCTCACGGCGTTTTTCGGGGCGGGTGAAGACTACCCATTACAGCATTAATGAGAATGGCTCGCAATTAGGTGTCGTTGTGTATCCCGTGCCGCCCGGAGGCGGCACGCGATGCATGCCGCGGTCAGAACTTCGCGTTCAACGAGATCCAGTAACTGCGGCGCTGGTCCTTGGTCGCATAGTCATCGACGCAGTTGAACTCGCTCTGGCTGATCAGCAGGCACGACTGCGAGACGAAGTTCTTGTCCAGCAGGTTGTTGATGCGTGCATTGAAAGTCAGCCACGGGGTGGCGTCCCAGCTGCCGCCCAGGTGGAAGATCGTGTAGTCCTGGTAGTAGCGGTTGTGGCTGGCGCCGTTGGCGTCGAGGATCGTGTCGCGGTAGCGGTCGTAGCGGCCTTCGCCGATCAGCGACAGGCTGATGGCATCGTTGAGCTGCCAGTTGAGGCTGGCATTGGCCATGTGCCTGGCCGGGGTCGTACCGGCGATCGGCAGGCCCTTCTGCGCGCCGCTGGTCTGCTCGCTCTTGGTCCACGTGTAGTTGCCGCGCAGCTGCAGGCTGTCGAGCAGGTCGACATGCGCGGCCATTTCCACGCCACGCGTTTCGGCCTTGTCGATGTTCACGCTCTGGGTGAAGGTGCTGTAGCCCAGTTCCGCCCAGCCCGGGCCGATGTCCACGCAGTAGCCGCTGCCGGCCGGGGCCACTTCGCAGTTCGGGAAGGTGCCGCCGCTGGCGATCTTGTCCTCGAACGTGTTGATGAAGCCGGTGACGTTCAGGCCCCAGCGCTGGCCTTCGTAGTACGCGGCCAGCTCGTAGTTGGTGCTGGTTTCCGGCTTCAGGTTGGGCGAGCCCACCAGCGGCAGCACGCCCTGGCCACCGAAGCCGCTGATGCCGGGGAACAGCTGGTCCGGGCGCGGCGTCTTGTAGCCGGTGCTGACGCCACCCTTGAAGATCCAGGCGTCGCTGGCATTCCACACCAGGTAGCCGCGCGGGCTGACGTGGCTGCCGAACACGTTGTGGTCGTCGTAACGCAGGCCGAAGGTCGCGGTCAGGGTGTCGGTCAGCGACCAGTTGTCCTCGGCGAACAGCGCCCACATGCGGTGCTTCTGCTTGGTGTTGCTGCGGTAGCCGGCGCCATCCATGCCGAACACGCCGTCGATCATGTCGGTGTCGTTGTACTGGCCGCCGACGGTCAGCTTGTGCGCACCGAAGTCCAGGTCGAGCATCGTGTCCAGCACGTAGCCTTCCAGTTCCATGGTGCGCAGCGGACGCGGCAGGAAGGCCTGCAGGCGCGCCATCTCTTCGGCGTTGAGCGTACCGAGTGCATTGGTGCGGCCGGCCGCGCAGTTGTTGGCGGCGCCGGTGCGCTGGCAGACATCGTTCCACAGGGTCTGCAGGTTGGCGCGCTCGTCCAGGGTCAGCGGCAGCGAGCGGCCGAGGTTGTTGCTCTTGCTGTGGGTCAGCGAGGTCTGCCAGGTGCCGAAGCTGTAGCGGCCCTGGTGGGTCAGTGACAGCTGGTCGCGCTCGTAGCGCTGGTAGGCGGTGTAGCCCACGCGCGGCTGCACCACGCGGCGGGTGATCGTGCCGCTGCCGTTCGGGTTGGGGATGACCGCGTTGCCGACGCGCCACAGGCTGGCCAGGCTGTCCAGGGTGCCAGTCTGCCCCTCACTGTTGTCGTACTTCTGCCGCGAGACGTCGTAGTCCAGCCACAGCTCGTGGTCGTCGTTGATGCGGAAGCCCAGGCGCAGGCCGGTGTTCCAGTTGGTGTTGGCCACCGACTTGCCACCGCCGCCGAAGCCGATGCTGCGTTCCCACAGCGTGCCATCGGGCAGGGGCAGCGCATCCCATTCCGGGTTGGAGGCCTTGGCGTCGTAGTAGCTGCCGCGCACGGCCATGCTGATGCGGTCCTTCAGCAGCGGGCCGCTGAGGTAGACGTCGGTGGTGCGCGCATCGCCGAACTGGTCGCTCTGCTGCACGGTGAAGCCCTGCCTGAGCGAGCCGTGCCAGCTGTCCTGGTTGCGGCGGGTGATGATGTTGATGACGCCGCCCATCGCATCCGAGCCGTACAGGGTGGACATCGGGCCGCGCACCACTTCGATGCGCTCGATGGCGTCCAGCGGCGGCAGGTACGAGAACTGGCCGCCGCCGAAGTTGTTGGGGTACAGCTGGCCGACATTGCTCTGGCGGCGGCCGTCGATCAGCACCAGGGTGTATTCGGAGGGCAGGCCACGCATGGAAATGGTGGCGCGGCCGTTCTTGTCGGTGGCTTCCAGGCCGACGTCGATGCCTTCAACGTCTCGCAGCGCATCGACCAGGCTGGTGTACGGGCGCTTGGCCAGTTCCTCGCGGCTGACCACGCTGATGCTGGCCGGCGCATCAACCACCTTCTGTTCGAAGCCGGCGGCGGTCACCACCACCTTGTCCAGGGTCTGCGGGGCGGCGGCCTCGCCGTTGGCGAAGGCGGGGCTGGCGAAGGCGGCCAGCACGGCGCTGGTGAACAGGTGGCGGGACAGGGACGAACGGACACGATGGCGCTGGGCCATGGCAGTAACCTCGAAGGATGCAGGGTGGTGCGATGCCGGCGAGGAACGCGCGGCATGCACGGGGAGCCCCGGTCAGGGGCAGCAGGGATGCAGCAGGGGATGGAGCAGGCAGCGGCGCGCAGGCGCGACCGCAGGCGCGGTCACGCGGGGCCGGAGATCAGGCCAGCGGCGGCGCCTGGCCGCGTTGCTTGCGACGCCCGGGCGCGTCGGCCCAGGGCATGTCCGGTGCGGCCAGCGGCCAATGCGGACGCACCCCGGCGTTGGCCGGGGCGAGGGGAAGCAGATCCAGTCCGCTGCGCAGCCACTGGCTGGCCAGCAGCAGCGGCGGTGGCGGCGACTTGTCGGCCGCCTTGGTCGGCGTGCAGACACAGCGGCGCAGCTTGGCGGGTGCGTCTTCTTCCACCGGCACTTCACCGCCGCGGCCTTCCATCGGCTGCTGCCAGGCCTGCGCGGCGGCATCAGCCGCGTCGTGCGGCAGCAGCGGCAGGGTGCCCAGCAGCAACGCCAGCATCGCCACCCACGCCAACAGGCTGGCCAGCGCAGGGCGATGACCGCGCATGGCGGTACCGAACTGCACGAGGCGAAGCGGGCGAGGGCGGAACGGGCGACGCAAGGCAGGCAACCCCTGGGTGTGCGCCGGACCATCCGACGTCAACGGGGCGTGATTGTAATGAGAGCTGTTAGCGGGTGCAAATGAGAATTATTGCGAAAGTGTCGCAGGGCCGCGGCGCAGGCCTCAGACCTCGCTCCAGCGCCGCAGCAGGTTGTGGTACACGCCGGTCAGCTGCAGCACCGCGCCGGCATCGCCGCCGGTCTGCCGCAGGCGTTCGATGGAAGTGTCCATCTCCCACAGCAGACGCCGCTGCACATCGTCGCGGACCATGCTCTGCACCCAGAAGAACGAGGCCACGCGCGCGCCACGGGTGACCGGGTTGACCTGGTGCAGGCTGCTGGACGGGTACACGATCAGGTCGCCGGCCGGCAGCTTCACTTCGTGCTCGCCGTAGGTATCGCTGATCACCAGCTCGCCGCCGTCGTACTCCTCCGGCGCGGACAGGAACAGGGTGCAGGAGATGTCCGAGCGCAGCTGTTCACCGTGGGCCAGGTTCATCACCGCGCCATCGACGTGGAAGCCATAGGTGCCGCCGCCGCTGTAGCGGTTGAAGCGGGGTGGCAGGCATTTCAGCGGCAGCGCTGCAGCGAAGAACAACGGGCTGCGACCCAGTGCGGCGAGTACGCGCTGTCCGAGTTCTGCCTTCAGCGGCGAGGCATCGGGCAGTTGTTCGTTGTGCTTGACCTGCGCGCCCTGGGCACCGACGGTTTCGCGCCCGTCGGCCCATGGCGCCGCGTCCAGCTGCTGGCGGATCTGGCTGACCTCTTCGGGTACCAGCACGTTGGGGATGTGCAGCAGCATGCGGGTTCCTCGTTGATGCGCGGGAGAGTCCGGCTCCCCCGCGCCGTGGCCTTCAGAAACGGACGTCCGCGCTGAGCAGGAAGGTGCGCGGGGCACCCGGGGTGTAACGGTAGCCGCTCTTGTTGATGCTGGCCACGTACTGCTTGTCGAACAGGTTGTAGCCGTTCAAGCGCAGCGACACGTTCTCGTTGATCGCCCAGGACACCACCGCGTCGTAAACCACGTACGACTTGGTGAACGCCGGGGTGCCGACGGCACCGTCGGTACCGCGGTGCATGCCGCCGGCGTAGCGCACGCCACCGCCGAGGGTCAGGCCGAACGGCAGGCTGTAGCTGGTCCAGCCGGTGAAGGTGTCGGACGGCGTGTAGGTGAGGTTGGTGGTGCCATCCGCAGCGACCTTGGCGCCTTCCTTCACCTCGGTGTCCAGGTGGCTGTAGCCGGCGGTGATCGACCAGTTGTCGGTCAGGCGACCGACCGCGGAGAGCTCCACGCCCTTGACCCGCTTGCTGCCCGTCTGCGTGGGGTTGCCGGCGTCGTCGAGCACGGTGGTGTTGATCTCATTGTCCACGTCGGTCTGGAACAGGGCCAGGTTCAACGCGAGCGAATCATCGAGGAAGCCCCACTTGCTGCCTACTTCGAAGGTCTTGGCTTTCTGCGGATCCAGCTTCGGGTTGTCGGCGCTGCTGGCCGAGCTGCTCAGCTGGAAGTTGGCACCGCCCGGAGGCTGCTGCGAAATGGCGTAGTTGGCGTAGACGCTGACCGTTTCACCGACCTTGTACAGGGCACCCAGCTTCCAGTTCAGCAGCGTATCGGAGGCTTCCAGCGTGGGATTGCGCAGCACGGTGCCGGTCGGGTTGCTGCCGCAGACCGGACCGGCGCGGCCGCCACACACCGAGGCGCTGGTGTACTCGGTGCGGTAGTGGTCGGCGCGCACGCCGGCGGTCAGCAGGAAGCTCTCGCCGAAGGAGAGGGTGTCGAACAGGTAGATCGCCGAGGTGGTGGTCTTGCCGTGGGCATCGGCGCCGTTGTGTGCCCAGCTCAGGCCACCCACGTTCCAATCGGGGTTGTACAGGTTCGCGGCAGGCCAGCTGCTGCCACCGGTGGCGGCCTGGCCGTAGCTGTCCAGTTCTTCCCGGGTGAACTCCAGTCCGGCACTGAGGGCGTGGCCCACCGCGCCGGTATTGAAGTCGGCGCGCAGGTTCAGCTGGTCGGTCAGGATGGTGTTGCGCTGGTCCTTGAAGGTTGGCAGGCTGCGCGCGATCGCGTAGGTCGAAAGATCCGCTGCGTTGGTATAGGTGATGTTGCCGGTCGGCCGGCCGTTGGCGCCGCGCACGCCGGTGCCCATGAAGGCGGTGAGCAGGTAGTCCTGTTCGGTGCGGCCCCAGCGGGCAGTGTTGGTCAGGCGCACGCTGTCGTTGAAGTCATGCTCGAAGCGGAACGTGGCCATCTTCGCAGTGACGTCGTCGTGGTCGGCGCGGGTGCCGTAGAAGTTTTGCGGGTCCACCGGATGTCCGGCCAGCGCTTCCAGGGTCGGCTGCGGGGCCCAGCCCGGCAGGCCCAGGGTCGGCACGCCGCCATCGGGCACGTTGTCCTGCTTCACATACAGCAGGTTGAGGTAATAGCGGGTGGCGGTTCCCAGGCCGAAGGCCAGCGACGGGGCGATGCCCCAGCGCTTGTTCTGCACGTGGTCGCGGCCAGGCTGGTCGCTGTCCTGCCACATGCCGTTGATACGCAGCGCGCTGGTCGCCCCAAGCGACTGGTTCCAATCACCGGTGGTGCGGCGCTGCTGGTCGCTGCCCAGCGATACGCTGGCCGAGGTCGCATCCTGCAGGTTGGCCTGCTTGCTGACCAGGTTGATCGCACCAGTGGGCGCCGAGCGGCCGTTGTCGGTGCCGGCTGGCCCCTTGGTAACTTCCACCTGTTCGATGTTGAAGACATCGCGCGAGATCGAGCCCAGGTCGCGGATGCCATCGACGAACAGGCTGTTGGAGGTGTCGAAGCCGCGCATGAACAGCGCATCGCCGGTGGTGGTGTTGCCGTTCTCACCCGCATAGAAGGTACCCACGCCCGGGCTGTTGCGCAGCGCTTCGGTGAGGGTGGTGGCGCCCTGCTGGTTGAACAGGTCGCTGGTTATGACCTGGATGGTCTGCGGTGTGTCCTGCAGGCGCTGGGTGAACTTCGGCGAGGCGACCTTGTCGGCTTTGTAGCCGCGCGTGGCATGCACGTCGATCTTGTCCAGCGTGCGGGCGTTGTCGGTGGCGTCTGCCATGGCGACGGCGGGCAGCGCGCCCAGGCCGAGGCCGGCGGCCAGGCTGGCGGTGGCCAGGGGCAGTGAACGAAGCGGAGAGGCGTGCTTGCGGCTCTTGATCGAGGTCATGGGATGGGCTTTGCCGGATGCGGGAAGAGCCCGTCGGCACGGTGGTCGACGGGACAGAAGGCGTGGGGATGGTTGGCGCGGAGGCGCGGGTGTGACAGACGGGCCGGCGGGCGGCTCAGCTCAGCAGTGCGGGTGGTGCATGCGAGGGGGGCTGACGGCGTGCTGCAAGGTGCACCGGGGCCACGTTGCGCACAGGCACGCGCAGGGTCTGCGGGCCCGACGCTGGAACGAGCAGGCACAGGCGATGCAGCAGGGGCGTGCCATCGTCATGGCCACCCTCTGCCCCGGACTCGATGCGCGGTGCGACAGGCTCGCGTGGCGGTGATTCGCCTGGCGGTTCGCTGGCGTGGGCATCCAGCGCCGCCGCAGAGGGCTGCAGGGTGACGTCCGTGAGGACATCGCGCCCCTCATTGAGTGCCGACCACCCCAGCCACAGCGTCAGCAGCGCGGCGACGAGCAGCGCCCACCCCTGGCGGGCGGGCTGGCACAGCGTGGCGGTGGCTGAAGGCGAAGCCATGGTGCGGCTCGTTACAAACCGTTACGAAGTCGGCCCGAAGGATAACATCAACGATAATGATTCGCATCTGCGAGTTTGACAGGATGCTGGGGGCTCGCGGGGGCGGGTAGCGGGGACGGAACGGCGGCTCAAGCGCGCGCTGCGCGCACCAGTAGATCCACCCCATGGGTGGATGACGGTCGGCAGGGCGGCGGCGGCGGGGGCATGCGCGCCCCCCCCCCGGGTCACTCGCGGTCGTCGCGGGTCCAGATGGCGTCGTGTTCGCGCTTCACCGGGAACTTGGGCGCGGCGGTGTAGGCCGGGGCGCACAGGGCGCGGCCGTCACGCACATCGAAGCGCGCGCCGTGCAGCACGCACTCGATGCTGCCTTCGGCGGTGTTGAACTCGCCCGAGGACAGCTCGAACTCTTCGTGCGTGCACTGGTCTTCCAGCGCATACAGCTCGCCGTCGAGGTTGAACACCACGATCGGCGTGCCGGTCACTTCATCGAACACGCTTTTCATTTCGCCGGGCAGCAGCTCGGCGCCGGCGCAGACGAAGGTCCAGGCCTCGCTCATGCCGAAGCCCCGGCCAGCGCCTTTTCCAGGATTTCAAAGCGCAGGTCGTCGCGCTTGGGAATGCCGAAGCGCTCGTCGCCATAGGGGAACGGCTTCTTGATACCGGTGCGCCGGTAGCCGCGGCGCTCGTAGAAGGCGATCAGTTCGTCACGCACATCGATCACGGTCATCTGCATGACCGGCACGTTCCACTCGCGCGCGGCATGGGCTTCGGCCGCCTCCATCAGCTGCTTGCCGACGCCACCGCCCTGCTGGGCCGGGTCGACCGAGAACATGCCGAAATAGCCCTTGCCGTCGACATCGGCGACGTGGGCGCAGGCCACCAGGCGGCCCTCGCGTTCAGCCAGCAGGATGGTCGAGCGCGGACGGTCCAGGTCGCCCTGGATGCCCTCGGCATCGATGCGGGCGCCGTCCAGCAGGTCGGCCTCGGTGGTCCAGCCGGCACGGCTGGCGTCGCCGCGGTACGCCGAGGTGACCAGGGTGATCAGGGCGGGGATGTCGGCCGGCGTGGCGGCACGGAAAGTCAGGGTGCTCATGCCGCCATTCTAGGTGGGGCGGGGGCGCCCGCAAAATGGTCCGGGGTCAGATCCCTTTCGCAGCGCGAAAGGGCTCTGACCCCTCCAGCGTCTCCGTCACCCCCCGCTGCGACTGCAACGCCCGCCGTATCGCCGCCAGGTCACCCGCTGGAACACCCTGCTCGATGAATTCCACATAGCGTCTGCGCCGCGATTCCGCATCAGCGGCAATGAGCTCAAATGCCGAATGCGGCGCGAGCAACGCATTCGCCCGGCCTTGTGCATTGGCACGATAGCTCGACCAGCGATAGTCCCCGGGATGCGCAACCATCCCCGCCCGCACCGGGTTGAGCTCGATGTAGCGCTGGCAGGCGAGCAGATACCGATCCGTATCAATCACTGTGGAATGGAAACGTCCTCCCCAGCGGCTGCCAGTGCGGCGCTCGCGCCCATTTACATGGCGCACGTAGATGCGGTTCACCGCCTGCATCATCCGTGACATCCCGCCGGGGGCGTCGGGCGTCAGCAGCAGATGGACATGGCTGCCCATGAGCACATGGGCGTGAACCCTGCAGTGATGCTCGTTCGCGCAGTCGCGAAGCAGGCCCAGATAAAGCGCAGGGTCACGGTTGCTGAAGAAAACGGCTTGGCGATTGTTGCCGCGCTGCACGATGTGTTGCGGGTAGCCGGGGGCATCAATACGACGCGGCCGTGGCATGGGTGTCTCCGGAAGCCAAGGGGTCAGAGCCCTTTCGCGGTGCGAAAGGGACCTGACCCCGCCTTCCCCGCTGCGCGGGCTCAGCCCAGCAGCTTGCGCACCTTGGTCAGTGCGGTCATGAAGCGCTCAATCTCGGCGTGCGTGTTGTAGAACGCCAGGGAGGCACGGCAGGTCGCCGCGACGCCGTAGTACTGCAGCAGCGGGTGTGCGCAGTGCTGGCCTGAACGCACGGCCACGCCTTCCAGGTCCAGCAGGGTAGCCAGGTCGTGCGCGTGCGCGCCGTCGATCAGGAAGGACACCACGGCGGCCTTTTCCGGTGCTTCGCCGAGGATGCGCAGGCCATCGACCTTGTGCAGCTCTTCGGTGAAGTGCGCCAGCAGCTCGGCCTCACGCGCTTCCACGTGCTCCAGGCCCAGGCCCTGCAGGTAATCCACGGCCACGCCCAGGCCGATGAAGCCGGCGATGTTCGGGGTGCCGGCTTCGAACTTGTGCGGGGCATCGTTGAACACGGTGCCGTCGAAGCTGACTTCCTTGATCATCTCGCCACCGCCGAGGAACGGCGGCATGGCGTCGAGGTGCTCGCGGCGTGCCCACAGCACGCCGGTGCCGGTCGGGCCGCACATCTTGTGGCCGGTGATGGCGTAGAAGTCGCAGCCGATCGCGGCCACGTCGACCTTGCGGTGCGGCACGGCCTGCGAACCATCGACGACGGTGACGATGCCGCGCTTGCGCGCTTCCCGGCAGATCTCGCGCACCGGGTTGACCGTTCCCAGCACGTTGGAGACGTGGGCCACGGCCAGCAGCTTGACCTCGGGGGTCATCGCCTTGCGCAGCGCATCCAGGTCCAGCGCGCCATCGGGGGTGATCTCGGCCACGCGGAGGGTCGCGCCGGTGCGCTGGGCAACCAGCTGCCACGGCACGATGTTGGCATGGTGTTCCATGCGCGAGACCAGGATGACATCACCGGCCTTCAGCCGCGGCAGCGCCCACGAATACGCCACCAGGTTGATGGCGAAGGTGGTGCCGCTGCACAGCACCAGCTCGTTGCTGCGCACGTTGAGGAAGCGCGCCAGCTTGTTGCGGGCGGCCTCGTAGGCGTCGGTGGCCTCGGTGCCCAGCGCGTGCACGGCACGGCTGACGTTGGCGTTGTAGCGGCGGTAGAACTCGTCCACCGCGCCGATCACCTGCACCGGCTTCTGGCCGGTGTTGGCGTTGTCGAAATACACCAGCGGCTTGCCGTGCACTTCCCGCATCAGCAGCGGGAAGTCGAGGCGGACGCGGTCCCAGTCGGGGGTGCCGGCGGGGGATTCGATCGGGCGCGGCGTGGACAGGTTCATGCCACACCTGCCTCGGCCAGGGCCTTGTCCAGGCGGCGTGCCAGCTGCTCGCGCAGGGCCTCGGGCAGCACCTTCAGCGGCTCATGGCAGAACGCGGCGCTCAGCAGTGCCTGTGCCTGCGGCTGCGGCAGGCCGCGCGAACGCAGGTAGAACAGCGCGTTGGCATCGAGCTGGCCGACCGTGGCTCCGTGGGCGGCCTTCACTTCGTCGGCGTCGATCACCAGCACCGGCTGGGTGTCGATCTCGGCGTCGGCCGACAGCAGCAGGTTCTTGTTGGACAGGTTCGCGTCGGTACCGTCGGCGCCTTCGCGGATCTGGATGCCACCATGGAACACCACGCGGCTGCGGTTGGCGGCCACGCCGCGCCACAGCAGCTCGCTGCTGGTATCGCGGGCGATGTGGTCGATGCCCAGGCGGGTATCGACGTGGCGGCGGCCATTGCCGAGCAGCACGCCGTTGGCGGTCAGCTGGGCGTTGTCACCTTCCAGGCGCACGTTCAGTTCGTGGCGGCTGAGTGCGGCACCCAGTTCCAGGTCGACGCGGTGGTACTGGGCATCGCGTGCCAGCACCGCATCGGTACGCAGGAAGCTGGTCTGGCGCGCGCTGCCGGCCTGCACGCGGGCGTGCTTAAGCACGGCATCGCGCGCAATGTGGACGTGCAGCACGGTGTTGTCCAGGTGCGCCGAGTCGCCCACGCTGAAGCGGTGCTCGACCACTCCCAGGCTGGCGCCGGCACGCAGTTCGATCAGGTGGCGATGGTGCCAGGCCAGGTCGGTCTCGCCAGCGACGCTGGCGAACACCAGCTGCAGCGGCACCTCGACCTGCACGCCTTCGTCCACGCGCAGCACCACGCCTTCATCGGCCAGCGCGGCATTCAGGCGGGCGAACACTTCGTCGCTGCGCTCGTAGCGGCGGCCGAGGAAACGCGCGGCATCCTCACCGGCGGCCAGCGCCGAGGACAGCGGTTCCAGCTGCACGCCGGCCGGCAGGCCGTGGGTGTCGCTCAGTGCGTCGCTGAGGCGGCCGTTGACGAACACCAGGCGCGGCGCCGGGATGTCTTCCAGCACGGCCGCATCCAGCACCGGCGGCGACAGCGGCGCGGCGGCGAAGGCGCGGCGCTCCAGCTGGCGCAGCGAGGTGTACTTCCAGGCTTCGCTGCGGGCGGCCGGCAGGCCATCGCGCAGCACCGTGTCGAGCACTTCGCGGCGTGCATCGTTGCCGCAGAAGGCCTGGGCCATCGAGTCGAGCAGGGCGCTCATCAGACCGCCGCCTCGCGCACCACACGATCCTTGAGGAAATCGTAGCCGTGCGCTTCCAGTTCCATGGCCAGTTCAGGGCCGCCGGTCTTGACGATGCGGCCATCGGCCAGCACGTGCACCACGTCCGGCTTGATGTAGTCCAGCAGGCGCTGGTAGTGGGTGATGACCAGGAACGAACGGTCGGCCGCGCGCAGCGCGTTGACGCCGTCGGCCACGCTCTTCAGCGCGTCGATGTCCAGGCCCGAATCGGTTTCGTCGAGGATCGCCAGCTTCGGCTCGAGCACGGCCAGCTGGAAGATTTCGTTGCGCTTCTTCTCGCCACCGGAGAAGCCTTCGTTGACGCCACGGTGCAGCAGTTCATCCTTCAGGTGCAGCACGGCCAGCTTCTGCCGCACCAGCTTCAGGAACTGCATGGAATCCAGTTCGTCCTGGCCGCGCGCCTTGCGCTGGGCATTCAGGGCCGCGCGCAGGAAGTAGGTGTTGTTCACGCCCGGGATTTCCACCGGGTACTGGAAGGCCAGGAACAGGCCGGCGGCGGCGCGCGCTTCCGGGTCTTGGTCGAGCAGGTCGCTGCCTTCGAACTGCACGCTGCCTTCGGTCACTTCATAGCCGTCACGGCCGGCCAGGACATTGCCCAGGGTGGACTTGCCGGCGCCGTTGGGGCCCATGATGGCGTGCACCTGGCCGGGCTTCACGTCCAGCGACAGGCCCTTGAGGATTTCCTTGTCGCCGATGCGAGCGTGGAGGTTTTCGATCTTCAGCATGGTGGGGATTTCCGTGGGCGGGCCGCGGCCCGCCGATAAAGAGAATGCGTTTGCGAGGGGCAGGGGCAGGCGGTCAGCCCACCGAACCTTCCAGCGAGACTTCCAGCAGCTTCTTGGCTTCCACTGCGAATTCCATCGGCAGTTCGCGGAACACCTGCTTGCAGAAGCCGTCGACGATCATCGACACCGCGTCTTCCTGGCTGATGCCACGCGCGCGGCAGTAGAACAGCTGGTCGTCGGAGATCTTCGAGGTGGTGGCCTCGTGCTCGACGGTGGCGCCCGGGTTCTTCACCTCGATGTAGGGGAAGGTGTGGGCACCGCACTGCTTGCCGATCAGCAGCGAATCGCACTGGGTGTAGTTGCGCGCGCCATCGGCGTTGCGGTCGACCCTGACCAGGCCGCGGTAGGTGTTCTGGCCACGGCCGGCGCTGATGCCCTTGCTGACGATCTTGCTCTTGGTGCGCTTGCCGACGTGGATCATCTTGGTGCCGGTGTCGGCCTGCTGGCGGTGGTGGGTCAGCGCCACCGAGTGGAACTCGCCCACCGAATCGTCGCCCAGCAGCACGCAGGACGGGTATTTCCAGGTGATGGCCGAACCGGTCTCGACCTGGGTCCAGGTGACCTTGCTGCGCGCACCACGGCATTCGGCACGCTTGGTGACGAAGTTGTAGATGCCGCCGACGCCGTTTTCGTCGCCCGGGTACCAGTTCTGCACGGTGGAGTACTTGATCTCCGCATCTTCCAGCGCGACCAGTTCGACCACCGCGGCGTGCAGCTGGTTCTCGTCGCGCATCGGCGCGGTGCAGCCTTCCAGGTAGGAGACGTAGGCCTTGTCCTCGCACACGATGAGGGTGCGCTCGAACTGGCCGGTGTGGCCGGCGTTGATGCGGAAGTAAGTGCTCAGTTCCATCGGGCAACGCACGCCCTTGGGAATGAACACGAAGCTGCCATCGGAGAACACCGCCGAGTTGAGCGCGGCGAAGTAGTTGTCGCCCACCGGCACCACGGTACCCAGGTACTGGCGCACCAGGTCCGGGTGTTCCTTGATGGCCTCGGACATCGAGCAGAAGATGATGCCCTTCTCGGCCAGTTCCTTGCGGAAGGTGGTACCGACGGACACCGAGTCGAACACCGCGTCCACCGCCACGCCGGCCAGCTTGGCGCGCTCGTGCAGCGGCACGCCCAGCTTGTCGTAGGTATCCAGCAGTTCCTTCGGCACGTCATCCAGCGAGGCGTACTTCGGGCCCTTCGGCGCGGAGTAGTAGCTGAGCGCCTGCAGGTCGATCGGGGCGATCTGCAGCTTGGCCCAGTTGGGCATCGGCATGGTCAGGAAGTGGCGGTAGGCGTCCAGGCGCCACTGCGTCATCCATTCCGGCTCCTCCTTCTTGGCCGACAGGGTACGGATGGTGTCCTCGTCCAGGCCTGGCGGCAGGGAGTCCGATTCGATCTCCGTGATGAAGCCGGCCGAGTACTTGCGGCCGAGCTGCTCGTGGATCTCGCGGTTGGGGGTGTCGTCGTGGGCGACGGTTTCGATGGTTTCGGTGGCCATGGGGGGCTGCCTACGGATCAGGAGACGACGTCGACAGCGATGGTGCGGCGCTGTTCGTCATCGACAAAGGGAAGGGGGGGCAGGATCTGGGCGAGGGTGACATCGCGCAGGGCCTCGGAAACCACGTCGTTGATCAGCCGCCAGCTGCTGCGTGCGCCGCATTTGGGCGCCATGTTGCACTGGTGGTGGTCGTGGCTGCACTCGGTGAGGGCCAGCGGCCCTTCCATCGCTTCGACCACCTCGAACAGCGAGATCTCGACGGACGGGCGGGTCAGCCGGTAGCCGCCGCGGACACCGCGCAGGCCTTCGACCAGGCCGGCCTGGGCCAGCGGCTTGAGCACCTTGCTGACGGTGGGCGGTTCCAGACCGGTGAATTCGGCCAGCTCGGTCGCACTCAGCACTTCACCCGGGCGGGCGGCGAGTACGGTCAGCACGACGGTGGCGTAATCGGTGAGTTTGGTGACGCGCAACATGGGGGATGCGAGCGGTTCTTAAAGCGGACTGAAATTGTACGCTTTTCTTCACCAGCATCCAACCCGGCCATTCAGCCAGCGCTGGGGGCGCCTGTCGGCCCGCCGGGAACAACGCACCGGGGGCGACCGGGGCGTAATGCTGCGGCATGCGGGTTGTTTTCGCAATCACCCGGAATGAGTGAGAATCGGGGTTCCTTTCGCTGCAGACCCACCCTTGCCGATGCCCAAGAAGATCCAAGCCCGCAAGTCCGCCATCCATGGCAACGGCGTGTTCGCCGTGGCCCCGATCAAGCAGGGCGAGCGCGTGATCCAGTACAAGGGCCTGCTGCGCAGCCACGGCGACGTCGATGCCGACGACAGCGGTGACGTGGAAAGTGGCCATACCTTCCTGTTCACCCTCAACGATGACTGGGTGATCGACGCCAACTACAAGGGCAACGACGCACGCTGGATCAACCACAGCTGCGACCCGAACTGCGAGGCGGTGATAGAGGAAGACGAGGACGGCGACAGTCGTGGCGACAAGGTCTTCATCGAAGCGCTGCGCGACATCACCGCCGGCGAGGAGCTGACCTACAACTACGGCATCGTGCTGGCCGAGCGCCACACCGCCAAGCTGAAGAAGATCTGGGAGTGCCGCTGCGGTTCGCCCAAGTGCACCGGCACGATGCTGCAGCCCAAGCGCTGACGGGTAATTGGTAGCGCCGGGCCGTGCCCGGCGAGCGCCAAGCGCGGGCGTAACCAGACTCCGGGCATGGCCCGGCGCTACCAAGTCGCTCTCCACCTGGCGTGCACGACCGGGTCACCGCCGTGCAATGGCCGTCCGTCGACACTGTGCGCTCCCTTTCATGGAGCACACGACATGGCACAGCGTATCGCCGGCAAGCAGGTCGCCATCCTCGCGACCCACGGCTTTGAACAGTCCGAACTGATCGAACCCAAGCGCCTGCTGGAAGCGCAGGGCGCGATCGTCACCGTGGTCTCCCCTGCACAGGAGGCCAGCATCAAGGGCTGGAAGGACAAGGACTGGGGTGGCGTGGTAGCGGTGGACCTGGCGCTGGCCGAGGCCGATGCCGGGCGTTTCGATGCGCTGGTGCTGCCTGGTGGGGTCATCAACCCCGACACCCTGCGCACTGACGAGGCGGCGCTGGGCTTCATCCGCAGCGTGGCCGATGCCGGCAAGCCGGTGGCCGCGATCTGTCACGGTCCGTGGCTGCTGATCAACAGCGGGCTGGCCCAGGGGCGAGAGGTGACCTCGTGGCCGTCGCTGCAGCAGGACCTGGCCAATGCCGGCGCACGTTGGCGTGATGCCGAGGTGGTGGTGGACGGCAACCTGATCACCAGCCGCAAGCCGGACGATATTCCGGCCTTCAGCGAGGCGGTGGTCAAAGCTCTGGCTGCCTGAGGTGTGCCGCCGGGCCATGCCCGGCGAGCGCGAAGCGCGGGATCATCAGAAGCCGCCGGGCACGGCCCGGCGCTACCTTATTTACCGAGAAGGCCGGGTCCAACCGGTGCGACATGCGGTAGCGCCGGGCCATGCCCGGCGAGCGCGGAGCGCGGGATCATCAGAAGCCGCCGGGCATGGCCCGGCGCTACCTTACTTGCCGAGCAGGCCGGCCGGCACCAGGTTGCCCAGGTTCTGGTTGAAGGTGACCACCAGCTTGCCGTTCTTGACCTGTGCCGACTGCACCTGCAGCGCGCCCAGCACGCCGGCCACGGCCGGGTCCAGCTTGTAGATCGGCTCGCGGCGGGCGTAATCGCTCAGCGCAGCGTTGAGCAGGCCGCGCGTACGCGAGTCGAGGCGACCGCCCTGGCTGGCCGGGGTGAAGTCATCCACGGTCGGGTCCTGCAGGTGGAAGCCCTGGGTCTGTGCGTCATAGCGCAGGCCGCTGCTGAGCTTCACCTTGCCCAGATTGGTCGGGGTGCCGCCGGCGGTGGCCAGTGCCAGGTCCATGCCGAGGTCGAGGCGTTCGCCGGCCGGCAGGCTCAGCTGCGGGTGGCTCATGGTCAATGCGATCAGGCCGCCCAGCGCATCCTGGGTCCGCGGGAAGCTGCCGTCCAGGTACTGCTGCACGTCGCTGGCGCCAACCGCCAGTTCGCGCCCGGAAATCGAGGGGGCCGCCTGCGCACCGATCGCGGCGGCGATCAGCACGGTGGACGCGGCAAGGCGGGTCATCAGGGAACGCAGGCGCATGGCGGTGACCAAGGCGATGAATGAGGGCTACAGAGTAGCTTTGCACGCTGAATCCTGCGTGCATGCCGCTGCAACGGTTCAGTCCAGCGTTGGTTGCAGCTGCGCCGCCTGGATCTGCCAGCCCTGGCCATCGGCACGGGGTTGCACCCGGTACCAGCCGTGGTAGCGGAACACGCCCTCGCCGGTGGAGGCGCGGATGCGCACCGGGACCTCCAGCAGGCGCGGCGGCTGCTGCTGATCGCGGGGCACGGCGGAGTCGCTGTCCAGGCGCAGGTTGCGCACGTCCGGCAGCAGGCGCAGTGCCGCATCGTCAGCACGCCGCGCGTCGGGCGGGGCGATGGCCCAGGCAGCATCGATGCCGGCCTTGTTGTGGTTGAGCAGGTCCAGCACATAGCGGTTGAGCAGCCGGGAAGGTGTTTCACCATCCGCGGCGACCGCGCCGTACAACGGATCGAGGGCCGGCGATGCGACGGTGGCTGCGTCGGGTGAGGCAGCCGGACGGCCTGCTTCGGCCGCTGGCGCTTGGGCGGGCGGCGGCACGGCGGCGGCATCATCGGACGGCGTCTGCCTGGAACAGCCCAGCAGGGTCACCGTCATCATCAACATCAGGGCACTGCGCATGTCTGCCTCCTCCCCGAGGCAACCGGGAGGAGGGCAGTGTATCGGCAGCGTCCGGATCAGCGCGACGTAGGCAGCTGTTCCAGTGCGTCCAGTGCCGGCAGCACCTGCGCCGCCACGGCGGCCAACGCGTGGCCGTCGGTGTCGGCGTGGCGCTGCACGATATCGCGCAGGAGCTGGGTGGCGACCACCAGGGTGGCGCGCTCGTCACCACTGAGGCCGGCCGTGCGCGGGGCGCTTTCCAGCAGGCGCATCAGGTCGCGGCTGGCGCGATGTTCCAGTTCGATGGTGCAGCGCCCGGTGCACGGGTGCCCGTCCTTTTCGATCGGGGTCACCGAGATCCGGTAGCGGGTGGAGGGGCTGGCCATGAAGGTGTGCTCGCCTGAGTCTGGAGGGATGTGCCCACCATAGGCAAGGCCGCGACCGGCGGCGACGGCCGGGGCTGCACGCAGTGTTCCACCCGGTCCGTTTCCGACACGGAAAAACCGGGCCACAGCCAATACTGGTGCGGCTGTCGGCGGGGACGGTGTGTGCGCGGAAACGCTGTGTTGCGGTTTGCGCGGGGCCATGGCGCCGGCGCAAACAAAAACGGGACGGCCTGCGCCGTCCCGTCGGAAGATGCCGTTGGGCGCGCGCTTAGAGCGCGGCGTCCTTCAGCTTCTTCAGCGGGCGCACCTTCAGCTTGGTGGTGGCCGGCTTGGCAGCGAACCACTGCTCTTCCTTGGTGAACGGGTTGATGCCCTTGCGCTTCGGCTTGGCCGGCACGCTGACGGTCGAGA
The DNA here is from genome assembly GCF_056854535.1 of Stenotrophomonas sp. STEN054. NCBI lineage: Bacteria > Pseudomonadati > Pseudomonadota > Gammaproteobacteria > Lysobacterales > Lysobacteraceae > Stenotrophomonas > Stenotrophomonas sp. STEN054. The sequence continues at coordinate 29,610 of NZ_JBXFWG010000026.1, forward strand.
TCTTCAGCAGGCCCGGCAGGGTGAACGAGCCAGCGCCCTTCTTGTGCACCGAGGAAGCAACGGCGGTTTCAAGCGAGGCCAGCACCGCGCGCACGTCCTTGGCGACAACGCCGGACGCTTCTGCGATGTGTGCAACCAGGCCCGACTTGGTCAGCACTTCCTTGATCGGCTTCGGAGCGGCCGGCTTGGCGGCAGCCTTCGTCGCGACTTTCTTCACTGCCTTTTTCGGGGCAGCCTTCTTAGCGGTCTTTGCCATGGTTTCCTGTTCCGTGAACGGTTGGTTGTGTGGTCGGCGCCGAACCCCGTCGGCAAGCGCAATGTAGGGCAACTCTCGGGCGCCGCCAATAGCCCGGAGCGCGGAAAGTGCATGTTTTTTCATGCCCAGGCCGATTGAGTACATGTCCGGACGCAGGAAAACGGGGCCTGCGCTGCACCGCGCAATACGCGGCACGGAAAGCAGGAGCTGCGCGAAACCGCTGAAAACAAGGGAAAAATCCGTTTAGTGCTGGCGAGGAAATGTCCAGCGCGCCGGCCCGGGACAGCCGCATTGCCTGCGGCGGGGCGACGCAGAGCTAACGCGCATCGTGCGAGGGTGGCCGTTCATCACCGCCACGCAGGAGCAGCACATGGGAATCTCGCGACACGCCACCGCGCATTGGGAAGGGGACCTGAAGTCGGGCAAGGGCCAGTTGAACACGCCGCAGAGCGGCCTGCTGGACAAGACCCGCTACGGCTTCAACAGCCGCTTCGGCGACGAGAAGGGCACCAACCCGGAGGAGCTGATCGCCGCCGCACACGCCGGCTGCTTCACCATGGCGTTGTCGGCCAAGCTGGGTGACGCCGGGTTTACACCGACCTCGCTGGATACCGAAGCCAAGGTCGACCTGTCGATGGAAGGTGGCCCGCAGCTGTCGCAGATCCGGCTGAAGGTGAAGGCCGTGGTACCGGGCATCGACGCCGCGCAGTTCCGCGCGATCGCCGATGACGCCAAGCAGAACTGCCCCGTGTCCAAGGCACTGAGCGCGGTGCCGATCAGCCTGGAAGCCGAGCTGGGCTGAGGGAGGTAGCGCCGGGCCATGCCCGGCGAGCGAAGCGTAACGGAGCCGGGCATCGCCCGGCGCCCCATCGCAATCACCAATCAATGGTGCCGCTGATCACCGTCTGCACCTGTCCGCCGGACCACACCTCGCCGTCCTCATCCACGCGCAGGGTCAGCCGCGCATCGTGGCCGACCTCGCGTCCCTGGCTGACTTCATACGGCTCGCGGCCGCGCGGCAGCGCGCCACGCAGGTCCAGCCACGCGGCAAGCACGGCATTTGCCGCACCCGAGGCGGCATCCTCGAAACGCCGCCCGTTGCCGACGAAGGCGCGCACGGCCAGGTCGAAGCCTTCGCCGCTGCCATCGCTGAACGCATAGGCGAACACGCCCATGCTGTCCGTGGATTCGGCCAGCGCGGCGACCGCGTCCCAGTCCGGTTGCAGCGCACGCAGCGCGGCTTCATCGGCCACCTGCACCACCCACCAGCTGCGGCCACCCTGCATGCGTGCCGGCGGCAGTGCGCCCAACGGCCAGCCCTGCAACGCGGCCTGCAGGCGCGGATCATCGGCCTGCGCGGTTTCGGCCAGTTGCGCGCGCGGGGTGCGGATGGCGATGCGCTGTGCGGCGCCTTCGCCGATCACCTGCAGCGGCAGCGGTCCGGCAATGCCGTCCTGCATCAGCACGCCCTCCACCGGCGCGGCCAGGCCAGCCTGCAGCACGGCGTGGGCGGTGCCGACGCTGGGATGGCCGGCGAAGGGGACCTCCTTCTGCGGGCTGAACATGCGCAGCCGGTAGCTGCTGCCAGCGGTCTGCGGCGCGAACACGAAGGTGGTTTCCGGCAGCCGGGTCCAGCGCGCAATGGCCTGCATGGCAGTGTCGTCCAGGCCCTCGGCATCGAGCACCACGGCCAGCGGATTGCCGGCGCCGGCGCGCGGCGAGAACACATCCAGTTGCAGGAAACGGCGTGCGGACATCAGGGGAAACTCCGGAGAAAAAGGACGGTGAGGCGGCGCGCGGGCATGCCGCCGGGCGTGGCCCGGCGCTACCGATGAGGCGGCATAGGGTAGCGCGGGGCCATGCCCCGCGAGCGCGCAGCGTGGCAAGGCCGCCGGGCATGGCCCGGCGCTACCAGCTTATGTGGCCGTCGATCACCGGCTGCACCTGGCCGCCGATCCACACCGTGCCTTCGGCATCCACACGCACATGGACATGGCCGTCGCGGCCGATTTCGCGGCCCTGGCTGGACACGTAGGCACCTGCGCCGCCGGGCAGGGCGCCACGTTCGCGCAGCCAGGCGCCGATCAGCGCGTTGGCGCTGCCGGTCACCGGGTCTTCGGGCACGTTCACCGCATCGCCCGGGCAGAACGCGCGCACCACGCGGCTGTGCCCCGCGGCGGGGTCATCGGCGAACACCGCCACGCCGGTCGCGCCGGTGGCATTGGTCCAGTCGCGCAAGGCGGCCATGTCCGGGGCCAGTCGCCGCACGGCGGTGGCATCGCACAGCGGCAGCAGCCACCAGCGCGGGCCGTTGTCCCACAGCTCGGGGGCATGGCCGTCGGCGGCCAGGGCCAGCAGCGTTTCCGGTACCTGGCCCGGCGCGGTGGGCAGGTGGCGGGCCGGCGGACTGGCCAGTTCGATGGTCGGCGCGTCGGCCGGGCCACTCACCCGCACCGGCAGCAGGCCCGCGGCACATTGCTGGACCAGGGTGCCGCCCTCCCCCGGTGTGGCCAGGGCGCAGGTGACCGCTGCCCAGGCCGCGCCGACGCTGGGGTGGCCGGCGAACGGCAGCTCGCTGCCCGGAGTGAAGATGCGGATGTGGTAGTCGGCACCGTCGGCGTCGGGCCGCAGGAAGAACACCGTCTCGGACAGGTTCAGCCAGGCTGCCAGCGCCTGCATGCGCCCGGCGGACAGCCCGTCAGCGCCCAGCACCACGCCCAGCGGGTTGCCGCTGCCGGGCTGGTGGGCGAAGACATCAAGCTGCAGGTAGCGGAAGGCGGCCATCGGCGGGTCCATTGGGCTTAGAATCGAAGGTTCCGCCCCTTCGGGCGGCTCCCCCACATTACACATAGCCTATCCATGTCAGCTTCCCCCCTTGTCGATCGTTGGATCGTACTGAAGTTCGGCGGCACCTCGGTGTCGCGTCGCCACCGCTGGGACACGATCGGGAAGCTGGCAAAAAAACGCGCGGAAGAGACCGGCTCGCGCGTGCTGGTGGTGGTTTCGGCGCTGTCCGGGGTGACCAACGAACTGACCGCGATCGCCGATGGCGCGCCGGACAGCCGCGACCGCGTGGCCGCCCTGGTCGAACGCCACGAGGGCTTCCTGGTCGAGCTCGGCCTGGACCGCGAGGTGCTGGGCGACCGCCTGGCCGCCCTGCAGGACCTGCTGGATGACCCGCGCGCAACCACCCGCCCGCTGGAGTGGCAGGCCGAAGTGCTGGGCCAGGGCGAACTGCTGTCCTCGACCCTGGGCGCGGCCTACCTGCACGCCTCGGGCTTGGACATGGGCTGGATGGACGCCCGCCAGTGGCTGGACGCGATGCCGCCGCAGCCGAACCAGAGCGAGTGGTCGCAGCGCCTGTCGGTGAACTGCCAGTGGCGCGCCGACGCGGACTGGATGCAGCGCTTCCGCGCGCAGCCCACCCGCCTGCTGATCACCCAGGGCTTCATTTCCCGCCACGCCGACGGCGGCACCGCCATCCTCGGCCGCGGTGGCTCGGACACCTCGGCGGCGTACTTCGGTGCGCTGCTGGGTGCCAGCCGCGTGGAAATCTGGACCGATGTGCCGGGCATGTTCAGCGCCAACCCGAAGGACGTGCCGGACGCGCGCCTGCTGACCCGCCTGGACTATTACGAAGCGCAGGAAATCGCCACCACCGGTGCCAAGGTGCTGCATCCGCGCTCGATCAAGCCGTGCCGCGACGCCGGCGTGCCGATGGCCATCCTCGATACCGAGCGCCCGGAACTGCCGGGCACCAGCATCGACGGCAGTGCCGCACCGGTGCCGGGCGTGAAGGCGATCAGCCGCCGCAACGGCATCGTGCTGGTGTCGATGGAAGGCATCGGCATGTGGCAGCAGGTCGGCTTCCTGGCCGATGTGTTCGGCCTGTTCAAGAAGCACGGCCTGTCGGTGGACCTGATCGGTTCGGCCGAAACCAACGTCACCGTGTCGCTGGATCCGTCCGAGAACCTGGTCAACACCGATGTGCTGGCCGCGCTGTCGGCTGACCTGTCGCAGATCTGCAAGGTGAAGGTGATCGTGCCGTGCGCGGCCATCACCCTGGTCGGTCGTGGCATGCGTTCGCTGCTGCACAAGCTGTCGGACGTGTGGGCCACCTTCGGCCGCGAGCGCGTGCACATGATCTCGCAGTCGTCCAACGACCTGAACCTGACCTTCGTCATCGACGAGGCCGATGCCGATGGCCTGCTGCCGATCCTGCACGCCGAGCTGATCGACAGCGGTGCGATGCCGGTGGAAGAAACCGAGGTGTTCGGCCCGCGCTGGCGCGAGATCGCCGGTACCGTGCGCCCGCGCGGTACGCCGTGGTGGCGTGGCCAGCGTGCGCACCTGCTGCAGCTGGCCGACGCGGGTACGCCGCGCTACGTCTACCACCTGCCGACCGTGCGTGCCCGCGCCCGTGCGCTGGCCGCGATCAAGCCGATCGACCAGCGCTACTACGCGATCAAGGCCAACGGCCACCCGGCCATCCTGCAGCTGCTGGAAGCCGAAGGTTTCGGCCTGGAATGCGTTTCGCACGGCGAGCTGAAGCACGTGTTCCAGCACCTGCCGGAACTGTCGCCCAAGCGCGTGCTGTTCACCCCCAGCTTCTGCCCGCGCGAAGAGTACGAAGCCGGTTTCGCGCTCGGCGTCACCGTCACCGTGGACAACCTGGAAGCGCTGCAGCGCTGGCCGGACCTGTTCCGCAACCGCGAAATCTGGCTGCGCGTGGACCTGGGCCGTGGCGAGGGCCACCACGCCAAGGTCCGCACCGGCGGCAAGGATTCAAAGTTCGGCCTGCCGATGGCGCGCGTGGACGAGTTCGTGCGCACCGCCACCGATCTGGGCACCCGCGTGGTCGGCCTGCATGCGCACCTGGGCAGCGGCGTGGAAACCGCGCAGCACTGGCGCCTGATGTGCGATGAGCTGGCCGGTTTCGCCCGCCGCATCGGCAGCGTGCAGACCATCGACATCGGCGGTGGCCTGCCGATTCCGTACAGCGAGGAAGACGAGCCGTTCGACCTGGACGCCTGGGCGGAGGGCCTGGCCGAGGTCAAGGCGCTGCACCCTGCGTTCCGCCTGGCGATCGAGCCGGGCCGCTACCTGGTGGCCGAATCGGGCGTTCTGCTGACCCATGCCACCCAGGTGGTGGAAAAGGACGGCGTGCGCCGCGTCGGCCTGGATGCCGGCATGAACACGCTGATGCGCCCGGCCCTGTACGACGCCTGGCATGACATCGAGAACCTCAGCCGCCAGGGCGGTTATGCCGAAGCGGCGTTCGATGTGGTCGGCCCGATCTGTGAGTCCAGCGATGTGTTCGGCAAGCGCCGCAAGCTGCCGGTGTCGACCGCGCCGGACGACGTGATGCTGATCGCCGACGCCGGCGCCTACGGCTACGTGATGGCCAACACCTACAACCAGCGGGCGATGCCGCGCGAAGACGTGATCGAGTGATCGCCGCCCTTCGCGCCCTGCACCCGCCCACCGACACGTCCTGCGCCTTCGCGCGGGGCGTGCCTGACCGCGCTTGAACTGGATCCACCATGACTGCTTTCGACAAACACCAGGTTTCCCGCTTCCGCTTCGTCCGCTGCGAGTTCGCCGCGGATACCGGCGTGGCCAGGCTGGTCTACGCCTTCGATGACGGCCCGGAGATGGTGGAAACCATCACCGTGCCCGGCGCCCCGTTCGTGCTGGACGAGGCGCGCGCGGCGGCGGTGCAGCGTGCGCTGCGGCTGCTGCACCTGATCGCCGGCGTCAGCTACTACAAGGCGGGCGTGCCGGAGACGGTCAGCATCGACAGCTATGCCATCGATGCCGAGACCGCGGCGCTGGTGGAAACGGTCTACCTCAACGGCCTGGGCGAATTCGCCTACCGCAACGGCCTGAACCTGCGCGGGCGTTTCCGCCTGCCGGTGCAGGGCGACGCGGTGCAGGCGCCGGTGCTGGGCCTGCAGCCGCATGCGCTGGTGGCCATCGGCGGCGGCAAGGATTCGCTGGTCAGCATCGAAGCGCTGCGTCGTGCCGGCGTGGACGAGACGGTGACCTGGATCGGCGGTTCGCAGCTGATCCGCGCCTGTGCCGAGCGCACCGGCCTGCCGACCCTGAACCTGGGCCGCGCGCTGGCGCCGGAACTGTTCGAACTGAACCGCCAAGGCGCGTGGAACGGGCACATCCCGGTCACCGCGGTGAACTCGGCGATCATGGTGCTGGCCGCGCTGCTGCAGGGCGTGGACCAGGTGGTGTTCTCCAACGAGCGTTCGGCCAGCTACGGCAGCCAGATTCCCGGCACCGGCGAAGTGAACCACCAGTGGTCCAAGGGCTGGGCGTTCGAGCAGGCCTTCGGCAACCACGTGCAGACGCAGGTGGCCGCCGATCTGCAGTACTACTCGCTGCTGCGCCCGATGTCGGAGCTGGCGGTCGCCCGCCAGTTCGCCAAGAGCGATTTCTACGACGCGCATTTCTCCAGCTGCAACCGCAACTTCCACATCCTCGGCGAGCGCCCGGTGAACCGCTGGTGCGGCGTCTGCCCGAAGTGCCACTTCGTGTTCCTGGCGCTGGCCCCGTTCATGCCCAAGACCCGCCTGGTGCGCATCTTCGGTCGCAACCTGCTGGACGACGCCGGCCAGGCCGGTGGCTTCGACGCGCTGCTGGAGTTCCAGGACCACAAGCCGTTTGAATGCGTGGGCGAAGGCCGCGAATCGCGCGCGGCGATGGCGACCCTGGCGCAGCGCCCGGAATGGAAGGAAGACGTGCTGGTGAAGCGCTTCTGCAACGAGATCCAGCCGCAGCTGGATGCCGCTGAGCTGGAACTGGCACCGCTGCTGCGGCTGCAGGGTGAGCACCGCATTCCGGCCGCACTGTGGGAACGTGTGCGTGAAGATTTCACAGCTTGAAGGAAAGCGCGTTGCGCTGTGGGGCTGGGGTCGTGAGGGCCGCGCGGCGTTTGCCGTGCTGCGCGCGCGCCTGTCTGCGCTGGCCCTGAGCCTGTTCTGCCCGGCCGCCGAGGCCGAGGCCGCGCGTGCGGAAACGCAGGGGCTGCTGGACGTGCGCGGTGAACCTACCGCCGAGGCACTGGCCGCGTTCGACGTGGTGATCAAGTCGCCCGGCATCAGCCCCTACCAGCCGATCGCGCTGGCGGCGGCAGGGCAGGGCACGGCTTTCATCGGCGGCACCGCGCTGTGGTTTGCCGAGCACGCGGCTGAAGATGGCATCGTGCACGACACCGTGTGCGTGACCGGCACCAAGGGCAAGAGCACCACCACCGCGCTGCTCGCGCACCTGCTGCGCGCCGCCGGCCACCGCACCGGACTGGTCGGCAACATCGGCCTGCCGCTGCTGGAAGTGCTGGACCCGCAGCCCGCGCCTGCGTACTGGGCGGTGGAACTGTCCAGCTACCAGACCGGCGAAGTGGCACGCAGTGGCGCCCGCCCGCAGGTGGCGGTGGTGCTGAACCTGTTCCCGGAACACCTCGACTGGCACGGCAGCGAGCAGCGCTATATCGAGGACAAGCTGCGGCTGGTGACCGAAGCCGCGCCGCGCACCGCCGTGCTCAACGCCGCCGATCCGCACCTGGCCGCGCTCTCGTTGCCTGACAGCGACGTGGTCTGGTTCAACCAGCCGCAGGGCTGGCACATGCGCGGCGACATCGTGCACCGCGGCGAGCAGCCCGTGTTCGATACCCGCAACACGCTGCTGCCGGGCCGCCACAATCGCGGCAACCTGTGCGCGGTCCTGGCCGCGCTGGAAGCGCTGGGCCTGGATGCCGTGGCGCTGGCACCGGCGGTGCAGGATTTCCGCCCACTGCCCAACCGCCTGCAGCGCATCGGCGCGGCCGATGGCCTGACCTACGTCAACGATTCGATCAGCACCACGCCGCACGCCAGCCTGGCGGCGCTGGAATGTTTCGCCGGCCAGCGCATCGCGCTGCTGGTGGGCGGCCACGACCGTGGCCTGGACTGGACCGATTTCATGCAGCACATGGCGCACGACGTGCCGCCGGTGGAGATCGTGACGATGGGCAGCAACGGCCCGCGCATCCACGCGATGCTGCAGCCGCTGGCCGATGCCGGTCGCTTCGGCCTGCACGCGGCCGGCGACCTGCCCGAGGCGATGGCGCTGGCACGCGCGGCGCTGGGTACGCAGGGCGGGGTGGTGCTGCTGTCGCCGGGCGCGCCGAGTTTTGGTGCCTACCGCGATTACGTGGCCCGCGGCCGCCATTTCGCCGAGCTGGCCGGGTTCGAGCCGGACAGCATCAGCGCGATTGCGGGCTTGGGCATTGCCTGATCCAGCGGCCCGGGGGCGGATCCCTTTCCGCAGGAAAGGGCTCTGACCCCCATCCACGCATGGCGTGGATCTACTGCAAGGCGAGTTACCATCCAGGCATTCCCGGACGGAGCCGGATACCCGCATGTGCACCTTCATCACCGTGTTCCTGCCCACCTCGTTTGCGCACGTTGAAGCGGCCGCGATCTTCGCCCACAGCGGCCGGCGCCTGTTCGCGCAGGATTCGCCGAGCCTGCAGGCCGCGGCCGGGCCCGGCTGGCAGCCGTGGCTGAGCGCCGCGCACTGCGATTGCGGCACGGCGCTGGCGTCGGTGCGGGCCGAGCCGGAATGGAAGGGCGATGCCGAGCGCTGGCGGAAGAAGGGCTGGAGCGAAGCGAAGATCGCCCGTGCGCTGGCCGAGCAGTTGGCGCGGCATGCGCAGGATCAGCAGGCGCGTCGCGATGAAGCCCTGGGCGATGCCGGGCAGTGGTTGCAGCGCATTGATGCCCTGCTGCAGTCCGGGGCCGCGCGCATTGGCCTGCTGGTACGCGACTACGATGGCGCGGTGGATGCCCGGCAGCCTGCGCCGCCGGAACGTCATTGGTCGCGGGGTCAGTTGGATGCAGCGGATCTGCTGGCGTTCGCGCCGGGCACGTTGCATTGGATCGAGCGCGGGTGACGCCGCCATCCACGCATGGCGTGGATCTACTCCGGCGCACCGCGTGGATCTACTGTAGAGCCGAGCCCATGCTCGGCTGGATTTCAGTCGGCGTCCTGATCGATGAACGCGTAATCGCCATCGATCAGCTGCTGCAGGTACGCATCGAAGCTGGGCGCGATGACTGCGTAGCTGTCCGGATCGTGCAGGTAGCGCACCACCTGGCCGACGGTGCCGCCCGGTGCCGGGTCGAAATCCAGGTAGAGCATCGAGGTGCCGCCGTTGTTCATGCAGTGCGAGAAGCACAGGCGGCGGTCCATCGGCAGATCGGCGTCGATGCCGTCGCCGAGGATCTCCGGCTCGTCGTCCAGCCATTCCTCGTAGATGGACCGGATGCTGTCGTCCCACTGCTGCTGGTCTTCGAAGATCTGCGCGACCGAGCGCAGGTAGTACGGATAGCCGCCGTCCTCGACATCCGAACCCAGCATGTAGACCACGACCTCGCCGCCGGGGTACTCGCGGAAGTGTGTGCCATCCACCCGCGACAGCAACGCCAGCAGGCTGTCAGGCACCAGCGGCCACTGCGCGCGCAGGCGCTGCAGATCCTCGGCACTGGCGCCCTGGACGTGCGTCCATTGCGCTGCGTCCTCGGCCGGCAGGCGCGGGACAAGGCCAGACAGAAAGCGATCAACAAGGTTCATGTAAAAGGGGACGGAGGGGATTAAGTCGTATCCAACCACACCTGCGTCACGTCGCCAATGCAGAATGCGACCCGGGAGGGTGTTCTGCGACTTGATCCCCTCCATCCCCTTTTCAGTGGAGCAGGCGCATGAACCGATGGCGTTGTGGCGTGGCGATGGTGCTGGGGCTGGCGGCGATGCCGGCCTGGGCGGCGATGAAGACCCAGCCGGTGGAATGGAAGCAGGAGGGCACGACCTTCAGTGGCGTGCTGGTCTATGACGACGGTGACAACGACAAGCGCCCGGGCCTGGTGATGGTGCCGAACTGGAAGGGTGTGAATGAATCGGCCATCGAGAAGGCCAAGCAGCTGGCCGGCGATGACTACGTGGTGCTGGTGGCCGACGTGTACGGCAAGGGCGTGCGGCCGAAGACCGATGCCGAGGCCGGCCCGGTGGCGACCAAGCTGCGCAACGACCGGCCGCTGCTGCGTGCGCGCGCGCTGGAAGCGGTGAACGTACTCAAGGCCCAGGCCGGCAAGGCGCCGCTGGATGCCAGCCGGATCGGCGCAGTGGGCTTCTGCTTCGGCGGCACCACGGTGCTGGAACTGGCCCGCGCCGGTGCGCCGCTGGCCGGTGTGGTCAGCCTGCACGGCGGGCTGGGCTCGCCGCTGCCTGCACAGGCCGGTGGCAGCCATCCCTCCGTGCTGGTGCTCAACGGCGCCGACGACAAGAGCGTGACCGCCGAGGACATCGGCAGCTTCCAGAAGGAAATGGACGCGGCCAAGGTCGACTGGGAATTCACCAACTACAGCGGCGCGGTGCACTGCTTTGCCGAGCGTGATGCCAACAGCCCGCCGGGCTGCCAGTACAACGAACGGGCGGCCAAGCGCGCGTGGAAGGCGCTGGATGAGTTCTTCGAGGAGCGGTTCCGGTAATCAAAGGCGTGCCGACCAACGGTCGGCACACCTTCACCGGTCAATGCGAGCGCTGCACCGCGTAACGGGCCAGGCCGCGCAGGGCTGCCACGGCGTCGTTGTCGCCCAGGCCGTCGAGCGCGCGTTCGGCGGCTTCGGCGTATTCCTCGGCACGGCGGCGGCTGTACTCCAGGCCGCCGGTGGCGCGGATGGCGGCCAGCACTTCCGGCATGGCCGAGGCGTCGCCGTCCTGCACGATGCTGCGCAGGCGCTCGCGGGTGGCGTCGTCCGAATGGGCCATCGCGTGGATCAGCGGCAGGGTCGCCTTGCCTTCGGCCAGGTCGTCGCCCAGGTTCTTGCCCAGTTCCTCGGCGTTGGCCGAGTAATCCAGCACGTCATCGGCAATCTGGAAGGCGTAGCCCAGGTGCATGCCGTAGTCGTACAGGGCCTGCTGGGTGGCCTCGTCCACGCCGCTGGCCAGCGTGCCCAGGCGGGTGCCGGCAGCGAACAGCACCGCGGTCTTGCGCTCGATCACGCGCAGGTAGGCCGCTTCGTCGGTGTCCGGGTTGTGCACGTGCAGCAGCTGCAGCACTTCGCCCTCGGCAATGCGGTTGGTGGTGTCGGCCAGGATCCGCATGACCGGCATGCGGTCAAGTTCCACCATCAGCTGGAAGCTGCGCGAATACAGGAAGTCACCCACCAGCACGCTCGGCGCGTTGCCCCACAGGGCATTGGCGGTGCTGCGGCCGCGCCGCAGGCTGGATTCGTCCACCACGTCGTCGTGCAGCAGGGTCGAGGTGTGGATGAACTCGATGATCGCCGCCAGCTGGTGGTGCTCCGGGCCGGCCTGGCCGACCGCGTGGCCGGCCAGCATCACCAGCATCGGGCGCAGGCGCTTGCCGCCGGCGGAAATGATGTGGTCGGCGATCTGGTTGATCAGTACGACGTCCGAGGACAGCCGGTCCCGGATCAGGGCATCGACGGCGGCCATGTCGGCTGCAGCAAGCGACTGGATCTGGGGCAGGCCCAGGGCGGGACGGGTGTCTTCGGTGATGGTCATGCGATCAGGCTTTCAGGCTCACCGCCAATTATAGGGTCTGGCCGTGAAATCGGGCGGAAACCGGCACGAGTGGTCATTCCGCAGGCCGTTGGCTGGCCCCGCGGCGTGAATACGTATGCAGGCAGCGCCATGCTCCGGGAGCCACCGCTAAGCTTGCGGTTGTTGGTTTTCGGCCCGCTTCCGGTGGGTCCCGCATGCCCGGAGGGGGGCTGTCGATGTCGCACAATCCATGGTGGCGCGGAGCCGTCATCTACCAGATCTACCCGCGCAGCTACCTCGACGCCAGCGGCGACGGGGTGGGCGACCTGCCGGGCATCATCCAGCGCCTGGACCACATCGCGGCGCTGGGCGCCGATGCGATCTGGATCTCGCCGTTCTTCAAGTCGCCGATGGCCGATTTCGGCTATGACATCGCCGATTACCGCGATGTCGACCCGCTGTTCGGCAGCCTGGAGGACTTCGACCGCCTGCTGGCCAAGGCGCATGGCCTGGGGCTGAAGGTGATGATCGACCAGGTGCTCAGCCACACCTCGCTCGAGCATGCCTGGTTCCGCGAGAGCCGCCAGGACCGCACCAACCCCAAGGCCGACTGGTACGTGTGGGCCGACCCGCGCGAGGACGGCACCCCGCCCAACAACTGGCTGTCGCTGTTCGGTGGCGGTGCCTGGCAGTGGGAGCCGCGCCGCGAGCAGTACTACCTGCACAACTTCCTGGTCGACCAGCCGGACCTGAACTTCCACAACCCGGACGTGCAGCAGGCCACCCTGGACAACGTGCGGTTCTGGCTGGACCGCGGCGTGGACGGCTTCCGCCTGGACGCCATCAATTTCTGTTTCCACGACGCGCAGCTGCGCGACAACCCGCCCAAGCCGGCGGACAAGCGCGTGGGCCGCGGCTTCAGCCCGGACAACCCGTACGCCTACCAGTACCACTACTACAACAACACCCAGCCGGAAAACCTGCCGTTCCTGGAGCAGCTGCGCGCGCTGCTGGACGAGTACCCGGGGGCGGTGAGCCTGGGCGAGATCTCCTCGGAGGACTCGCTGGCCACCACCGCCGAATACACCCAGGACGGCCGCCTGCACATGGGCTACAGCTTCGAGCTGCTGGTGGACGACTACAGTGCGGCCTACATCCGCGACACGGTCTCGCGCCTGGAAGCGGCGATGACCGAGGGCTGGCCGTGCTGGGCCGTGTCCAACCATGACGTGGAGCGGGCCGTCAGCCGCTGGGGCGGCCGCCCGTCCGATCCGCGCCTGGCCCGCATGCTGGTGGCGATGCTGTGCAGCCTGCGCGGTTCAGTCTGCCTGTACCAGGGCGAGGAGCTGGGCCTGGCCGAGGCCGAGGTGGCCTTCGAGGACCTGCAGGACCCCTACGGCATCACCTTCTGGCCGAACTTCAAGGGCCGCGACGGCTGCCGCACGCCGCTGCCGTGGACCGACGCCCCGCTGGCCGGGTTCACCACCGGCAAGCCCTGGCTGCCGATCCCGGCCGAGCACCGAGCGGCGGCGGTGGCCGTGCAGGACGCCGACCCGGGTTCGGTGCTGGCGGCCTTCCGGGCCTTCCTGGCCTGGCGGCGGACCCAGCCGACCCTGCAGCACGGGGACATCCGTTTCCTGGACAGTGCCGAGCCAGTGCTGCTGTTCGAGCGTATGCTTGCAGATGAAACCCTCCTGCTGGCATTCAACCTGTCGGCCGAGGCGGTCAGCCATCCGCTGCCGGCCGGTACCTGGCAGCAGCTGAACGTGCCGGGCCCGGATGCGGGCACGGTCGAGGGCACTGAACTGCGGCTGCCGCCGCGCGCGGTGTATTGCGCACGACGCAGCTGACCGATTTCTCCGGTGGCGGTACTTGCGGGGACGGGGCCGAAGCGCCCCGTCCCTTTTTTGTGGGGGGCGGTTGGTCGTCACTTTCCAAACTTTCCAACTATTGGAATGGAATTGGCCGAGGTAAGGGAGGGACATTGATGGCTCCCTTATCAGACGAAGCCCTGATGCGATTTTTGAATTCTTTCCGCCAGTTGATGGTGCTGGTAGTTGTGATGCTGGTCGCGCAACCCGTCCTTGCCAGTCCCGTCGTGATCGTCGGCCCTTCGCTGGAAGATGCGTTCGAGGATTCCGATGTGGTGCCCGGCCTTAAGCAGTTGCTTGGGCATGATTACGCGGCGCTCCGGCGCAACTTCGATGAGTCGGCGGTGCCGGTACCGCTGAAGGATGGGGGAATGCTGCTGGATGGCTGGCGAATGGGGTTTCCGGCGCATCATGCTGCCGCCGTGGTGGTCTATCCCGATGGCGTGCTGCACGCGGCCTACTACAACGCTGAAGATCGAGTGGTGCGGTACTTCTCCACATCAGGTGGACAACCGCATCGGGCACTGTTGATCTGGGCGAAGCGATTCGATCTGCCTTCGGAGCAGTCGCATTCGACCAACGGTTCTGGGGAAGGCAACTCCCCGGCGCTAGTCCTGGCAACGCTTGGTCCTGAAGAGCAGGCGGCCCTTCGATCGGTGGCGGCCGCTATCTGGTCCGCGAAAATGGCCTCACGGTGGAATATGAACACCGAGGTGGGCCGCGTCCTTGGTGAGACAACCAAGTACATTCTGGACTGTTCTGCTGCCTTCAGCCTCGTGCCGAAGCCGGCGGGTTGGGTGCCCGGCTGGGCGTATGTCGTATCGACGTCAGTTCAGATCGTCGCCTATGTCACGGGGGCCTCGGCACATCGGGTCTATCGAACCTGTGTCATCGGCACCGCCAGCCGCCAGCGCTCGTCCATCGAGCTTGCCTCGGGCGGATTCTGACCGGAATGTGGGAACTGCTGGCCCAGATCGCATCCACGTTCCTCGACAATATAGGTCATGCGCGGGGGCGATTCAGCGGGCGCATTCTGCTCGTGATGATGCTGGTCATCTCGATCGGCTGCGCTTTCCTGACTTCATGATCGTCTGCCGAGTGCATCCACGCATGGCGTGGATCTACTGGGCGGGTGGATGCGCGGTGGGCGGGTAGATGCACGCCATGCGTGGATAGCGTGGTCGGTGACGATGCCCCAAAGAAAACCCGCTGCCTGCGCAGCGGGTTTCCGGTCCTGCTCCCATTGTGTGTCGCCCGGCATGGCCCGGCGCTACCGAATCCAGCCCGCCGGGCATGGCCCGGCGCTACCGGTGGGTGTACCGGGTGGTGGTCAGAACTTGTAGTTCACGCCCAGCACGTAGGTACGGCCCCACTCGATGTATTCCAGCGGGCGGTCCTTGGTGCCGGCGTAGGTGCGGTACGGCTCGTTGGTCAGGTTGCTTCCCTGCAGCAGCAGGGTCAGGCCACGCATGGCGCTGCTGTCGCTGAAGGTGTAGCTGATCTGCGCATCGGTCACGTTCTCGCCCACCACGTAGCGCAGCGTTCGGTTGCCGTTGAAGTTGCCGATCTCACCGATGAAGTCCGAACGACGGCGCTGGCTCACGCGTGCCTCAAAACCGTTGCGCTCGAAGTAGGCGGTGAAGTTGTACACGCGGTCGGACAGGCCGGGCAGGCTGATCGGATCCGAACCCACGCTGGAGGCACTTTCCGGGTCGAGGATCTTGATGTCGCTCTTGTTGAAGGTGGCGCTGGCCTGCACGCCGAAGCCACGCAGGCTCTCGGTCAGCATGTCCAGCGGGAACGATGCGGTCAGTTCCAGGCCCTTCAGCGTGCCGCCCTTGCCGTTTTCCGGGGTGGAGAACGTACCGGTGGTCAGCACCGGCACCGTCATGCCCGGCGGCGGCACGTAGCTGCCCAGCAGGTCGGTGAAGTCGTAGTCGTCCACCGACTGGGTGTAGACGTAGCTCTTCAGGTCCTTGTAGAAGATCGCGGCGGCCACGTAGGCCTTTTCACCGAAGTACTTCTCGTAGGACAGGTCGAGCGCGGTGGCACGCCACGGATCCAGCAGCGGGTTGCCGCCGCTGCCGCCGGGCTTGCCGGTGGCGGTATCCACGCCGAATTCCAGGCCGGCACGCATCTGGTCCACGCGCGGGCGCGCGACCTGCTTGGCCGCGGCGAAGCGCAGGGTCTGCTGGTGCGGGAACATGAAGGCCAGGTTCAAGCTCGGCAGCCAGTCGTTGTAGGTCTTGCCGTTGGAATACGGCTGTATGTTGCTGCCGGCCGGCTGCGAGCTGTCCCAGTAGCGCGAATCCGAGCTCTGGTCGGTGTGCTGCATCTGCACGCCGATGTTGCCGCGCACGCCCACGTCACCGATGTCGGTGTTGAGGTTCAGGCGCGCCCAGGCAGTGGTGATCTTTTCCTGCACCACCCACGACTTCGGGATCAGGTAGTCGAGGTTGTCGACCGGGTTGAAGGTCATGTAGCGGCCGACGGCCGCCGGCACGTTCCACGCCGGGATGTAGCCGATGCCGGCAAAGCCCAGGTTGACCGGCGAATACTGCAGGTCCGAGGCGATGTTGGCATCGCCTTGTGCGCCCAGCAGGATGTTGCCTTCGGACTGGGTCTTCACCTTGCGGCGATCGGCGTAGTTCACGCCCACATCGATGTCCGGCGCCCACGAAGCGATGGCCTCGGGCAGGGCGATGGTCGCGGCAAGCTTGGCACCCTTCAGGCGGTCTTCCACCTGCGGCACCTTGCCGTAGCCGGAGCCGTAGATGGTGTTGGTCAGGAACAGCGCATCGGGGTTGGAGTAGTCCAGGCCCGGGGTGATCTGCGAGAAGCCATTCGGGCGGATCTGCAGACCGATGGTGTCCAGCTGCGGCATCGGGGTGAGCTGCAGGTTGTTTTCCAGGTTCAGCTCATCGCGCGTGGCCTTGGAGTAGTTCACATCGGCGACCAGCTTGACGCTGCCGAAGGTGAACTCGTTGTTCCAGCCGAACGCGTCGATCTTGTCCTTGCGCTTGTTGTACATGCCGCGCACCAGCGGGTATACGCCGCTGGCGGTGCCACCGGTGAAGGTGCCATCGGCATTGACCTGCGGGTTGCTGATCAGCAGGCCCGGGGTATAGCCACCGTTGTAGTTGCTCAGGTTGAGCTCGAACTGATTGGCGGTGTCGACCTGCTCGGCTTCGGTGTGGAACGCATCGAAAGTGCTGGTCCAGGCGTTGTTGGGCCGGAACTGGATGGTGGCCATCACACCGTCGCGCTTGTTGTTGCCGGTACGACGCAGCGCCTTGATGCCATCGGAAAAGTAGGTGCCCGCGGCCACGCCCGGACGATTGCCGTTGGTGGTCTGCTCGGTGGTCCACGGCTCGTACAGGCCGACCTGGTTTTCCTGGATCGGGTTGTCGCTGTGCGCGTAGCCGATCGAGATGCCCAGGGTCTTGTCGAAGAACTGGTCGATGTAGCTGGCGCTGAAGCGGTTGCCGAATTCATCGACGTTGGCGGCTTCGCCGAGCGAGCTCTTCTGCACGCGGCCGCTGACCGCGATCACGCGGTCGGGGAAGCTGAGCGGACGTACGGTCTGCATGTCGATGGTGCCCGACAGGCCCTGGCCGACCAGAGCGGCGTCCGGGGTCTTGTAGACGGTCACGCCGTTGACCAGTTCCGAGGGGTACTGGTCGAACTCGACGCTGCGGTTGTCGCCGGTGCTGACCACTTCACGCCCGTTGAGCAGGGTGGTGGCGAAGTCGGGCGACAGGCCGCGCACGCTGATGACCTGGGCACGGCCGGCCACGCGCTGGGCGGCCAGGCCGGGCAGGCGGCCCAGCGATTCGGCGATGCTCACGTCGGGCAGCTTGCCGATGTCTTCGGCCGAGATCGCTTCGACCACCGAGGTGGCGTCCTGCTTGATCGCGATGGCGTTCTCGATGCCGCGGCGGATGCCAGTGACCTGCACGGTGTCCAGGTTGGTGGCGGACTCGCCGGTGGTGGCAGCTTTGGTGGACTGATCGGTGGACTGCGTGGACTGTGCCGACGCCAGCGACGGCACCAGTACAACGGCCAGCGCCAGACTCAGCGCGGTGCGCTTGTGGTTCAACATTTTCCCCTCCCAGGCAATGTTGTAGAGCATCTTGTGGTCGTCCCGGCGGTGCCGTGGACGTGCGACGCGGTGGCCGCTGTCGTCGCCGCTATGGTAGGCAGCGGCTTCTCCGCGGGAATCACCCTGCATACGTATTCAATGGCTTTCACAGCGTTGTAATCGATTCCACGACGCCGTCCCGGTAGCGCCGGGCCATGCCCGGCGTTCGGAAATCGCGGTCGTTCATTGGATTGGCGTGAACCGGATCGCCTGGCCACCGCCCGGTGCCAGCAACAGGGTCAGTGCATCGGTGCTGGTCACCTCGCGCGTCTCGCGCTTGAACGCGAACGGATTGCTGCGGAAATCCGCACCATCACCATCGCGATAGATCTCGGCGCGGTAGCGCACGCCCGGTTCCAGGAAGCCCAGCGACACCGGCAGCACGCGGCCGTGTTCATCGGTGATGCTGCCCAGGAACCAGTCACGGCTGTTGCGGTCGCGGCGCACGATCGTCACGTAGTCGCCCACTTCGCCATCGAGCACGCGGCTCTGTTCCCAGTCCACCGCCACGTCCTCGATGAAACGGAACGCTTCACGATGCTGCAGGTAATGCTCGGGCAGGTCGGCGGCCATCTGGATCGGGCTGTACAGCACTACGTACAGCGCCAGCTGGCGGGCCAGCGTGCTGGGAATGGCCTGGCCGTGGCGGCCCTTCAGGCTGAGGATGCCGGGCGTGTAATCGAACGGCCCGGCCAGCATGCGGGTGAACACCAGGTTGACCTCGTGTTCGGGCGGGTTCGGCGGCTGGCCCCAGGCGTTGTATTCCATGCCGCGCGCGCCTTCGCGCGAGATCCAGTTCGGGTAGGTGCGGCGCAGGCCGGTGTCCTTGATCGGCTCGTGCGGGTTCACCGACAGGTGCCGCCGGGCGGCTTCCTGCACCACGTTCAGATGGTGGCGGGCCATGAACTGGCCGTCGTGCCACTCGCGCCACAGGGGGCCGCCGGCCGGATTGCGGCGGTCGATCTGGCCGTCATCGCAGACGTAACCGGTCTTGAACTGGTCAATGCCCAACCGCGCATACAGGTCCAGCGCGGCGCCCAACTGCTCCTCGTAATGCTCGATGGCGCAACCGGTTTCGTGGTGGCCGATCAGGTGCACGCCCTTCTTCAGGCCGTAGGCGGACAGCGCTTCGATATCGAAATCGGGCGTGGCGCGGGTGAAATCAAAGTCGTAGCCGTTGCCCACCCACATGCCGTCCCAGCCGGGATTCCAGCCTTCCACCAGCACGCCGCGGAAGCCGTGTGCGGCGGCGAAGTCGATCACCCTCTTGGTCTTGGCCGTGGTCGCGGCATGCTTCGGGCCGGTCGCCCAGCTTTCGTTGTCCAGGTGCATCGACCACCACACGCCCAGGTACTTGGCCGGCTTCACCCAGCTCACGTCGCCCAGCGCATTGGGCTCGTTGAGGTTGAGGATCAGGTCCGACTCGACCAGGCCGCCGGCGCGGTCGGCGATCTGCAGGGTGCGCCATGGCGTGGCGAAGGGCAGGGCGCGGCGCACTTTCCAGCCCTCCGCCGAGGGCGACAGCTGCGCGCGCAGGCGCTGGCCCTCGGTGCGGCGCAGCCACATGCCGGCGTAGTCCACCAGCGCGGCCTCGTGGATGGCCACGTGCAGGCCATCGTGGCTGCGCAGGGTCATCGGCGTGTGCACCAGCGGCACTTCGCGCAGCGGCGTGCGCTGGTACAGGTACTCGTAGTGGATCGGTTCGCCGGCCGGAATCCACCAGGCGGTCGAGTCGGGGGCGATGGCGAACTCGGTCAGCTCGTCATCGATGATCGCCTCGCGCAGGTTGGGCTGTTCCGGGAATACATAGCGGAAGCCGAGTCCGTCGTCGTACACGCGGAACACCACGTCCAGGCGGCGCTTGCTGCCGGTGGTCTCGGCCAGCTGCACGGTCAGTTCGTTGAAGTGGTTGCGGGTGACCCGGCGCTCGCCCCAGGGCTGTTCCCAGGTGTCATCGACGCTGCGCTGCTGCTGGCCGATCAGGGCGAAATCGCGGTCGAGGCGGCCGTCGCGCAGCTCGAAGCCGAGCTTGGAATCGGCCACCACGGGTTCGCCGAAGCGTTCGACGCGGTAGCGCGCGGTGCCACCGTCCAGCACCAGGCTGACCGTGAGCACCTTGCCCGGTGATTCCACGCTGGCGACCTGTGGCGCGGCCTCGGCCAGGGTCGCCAGGCCCAGCAGGGCCAGCCCGAACAGATGCGCGGACACCGCGCGTAGTGCAGCAGATGAAGCCGGCATTTCCCCTCCCAAGGCGCCATTGGCAGACCCGGACCATAAGCCAGCGCGACGGCCTGTCTTCACGCAACTGCCATGAATACGTATGCAACTGGCCGCAGGCCGCAGCGCCGCGTCTACCATGGGACCAAGGCACCTTGAGGGAGGCGCCGCGCCCGCGCACCGTCATGGTGGCGCGGACCCACAACGGTGCAGAGAGGGAGGGAGGTCGACGGGCGCAAGCCGGTCTGCCGCTTCGATGCTGAAGATCATTTGCCTGACGGCTGCCCTCGGGGCAGCGCTGGGAACGACCGCGCATGCGGCCGACCTGGAATTCAACGGCCGCCAAGCGCGCGCCGATGCCGCTGCCAAGGGCAGCTTCGTGTTGCATGCGCCCAAGGGTGACGTGCAGATTGCTGCCGCGCCCATGCGCAGCCAGACCGCCAGCGTGATGTTCGACGCGCTGTTTGCACTGGCCCAGCAGGAAATGGACCAGGACCGCGTCGATGCGATCCGCGATCCGTCCTTCGACGAAGGCCGCCCGGTGCCGTGCGAGTGCTTCCAGACCGGCGCGCGCTGGCCCTATGTGTGGACCCGCGACCTCAGCTTCGCCGCCGATCTTGCGCTGGCGAAGCTGGACCCGCAGCGCATCCGGCAGTCGCTGCAGTTCAAGCTGTCGGCCGCGCGCGATGGCCACACCCCCGGCCTGTTCGTCGCCCAGGACACCGGCTCCGGTGGCAGCTGGCCGATCAGCAGCGACCGCGTGGTGTGGTTCCTGGCGGCGCGCCACCTGCTGGATGATCCGACCTTCGCCCACCAGGTCTGGCAGGCGCTGCAGGGCACCCTGGCGCAGGACCGGGCAATGGTGTTCGACGCGCAGATGGGCCTGTACCGAGGCGAGACTTCGTTCCTGGACTGGCGCGAGCAGACCTATCCGGACTGGACGCGAGAGAACGTGCGCTTCATCGGCGATTCCTACGCGCTGTCCACCAATGTGCTGCACTACCAGGCCCTGCGCCTGGGCCAGCAGATGGCCGCGCAGCGGGGTGACGAGCGCAGCGAGCAGTACAAGGCCTGGGCCGATGCGCTGGCGCTGCAGATCGACGCACGCTTCTGGCGGCAGGACATGGGCCAGTACATGAGCTACATCGGCGAAGCGGCGCACCCGGTGCCCTACGCCAAGGTCGACCTGCTGGGCCTGTCGCTGGGCATCCTCGCCGACGTGCTGCCCGCCGAACGCGCGCAGCGTGCGCTGGCCGCCTACCCGATGGGACCGGCCGGCAGCCCGGTGGTGTGGCCGCAGGAAGCGCAGCAGCCGATCTACCACAACCGCGCCATCTGGCCGTTCGTCAGCGCCTATTCGCTGCGCGCCGCGCGCAAGCTCGATGATGCCCCGCGCATCGCCGCCGAGATCCGTTCGCTGATGCAGGGCGCGGCGCTGGCTGGTTCCAACATGGAGAACTACGAACTGGTCACCCAGGCCGTGCACGTGGACGAAGGTGCGCTCAGTGGCCCGGTGGTCAATTCCGAGCGCCAGCTGTGGTCGGTGGCCGGTTACCTGGCCATGGTCAGCGAAGGTGTGTTCGGCCTGCAGGACGATGGCAGCGTGCAGCCCAAGCTACCGGCCAGCCTGGTACCGGACCTGTTCGGAAAGCAGCGCCTCATCAGCCTGGACGCCAACGGCAAGCGCTACGTGCTGGAGCGGCCGAAGCAGCTGGGCGACGGCCTGCTGGTGGCTGGCAAGGTGAAGACGCGCGGTACGACCACCACCGTGCAGCTGGTGCCGGCCGCTGCCACGCCACGTGCTGCCGTGGCCAGCGCCGATGCCAATGCGCGTGCACCGGCCACGCCGGCCGCGCCGCAGGCCAGACGCAGTGGCAAGGGCTGGACCGTAGCCGTGGCCGCCGACCAGCTGCTGTGGCAGGACGGCAAGGCCGTGCAGCCGGCCAAGGGCGTGGCGCGCGTGGGCGACGATGGCCTGCAGCATTGCCTGAGCCTGACCCGTCGCGAGGGCGCGCTGGAATCGCTGCACAGCCCGATGCTGTGCGTGGGCCCGCAGCAGGTACTGCGCGGTGACCGGCAGTGGCGCTTCACCACGGCCAAGGCCGGCCATGTGCGCCTGCGCCTGCAGTACAACAACCCGAACGGGCCGATCAACACCGGCGTGACCGCAGCCGTGAAGCAGTTGAACCTGCAGTGCGCGGGCCAGCCGGCGCAGCGCCAGACCGTCACCCTGCCGCACAGTGTGGCCGCGCAGGAATCCACGGCGGCCAGCTTCGCCGTGCCCAAGGGCCGCTGCACGGTCACGCTTGAGGAAGGCTTCAACATGAGCGCACTGCAGCACTTCGCGCACTACACCGGCGGCAAGGGCGGGCGCGAGGGCGTGCTCAACCAGGCCCAGGTGCAGGCGCTGAAGGTGGCGCCGGTCGCGGCGGTCGAGGGCGCACGATGAGCCGTCCCGCCAAGCCGCAGCTGTCGTTCTGGCAGATCTGGAACATGTGTTTCGGTTTCCTCGGCATCCAGTTCGGGTTTGCCCTGCAGAACGCCAACGCCAGCCGCATCTTCGAAACATTGGGCGCATCGCAGGACGCGGTGCCGGGGCTGTGGATCGCCGCACCGTTGACCGGCCTGCTGGTGCAGCCGGTGGTGGGCTACCTGTCCGACCGCACGTGGACGCGCTGGGGTCGTCGCCGCCCGTTCTTCATGGTCGGTGCGGTGCTGACCACGCTGGCCCTGCTGGTGATGCCGAACTCGCCCACGCTGTGGATCGCCGCCGGCACGCTGTGGGTGCTCGATGCCTCCATCAACGTGTCGATGGAACCGTTCCGCGCCTTCGTCGGTGACCAGCTGGCGCCCCGCCAGCGGCCCACCGGCTATGCGATGCAGAGCTTCTTCATCGGCGTCGGCGCCATCGTCGCCAGCTTCCTGCCCTTCATCCTTACCCACTTCGGGGTCAGCAACACGGCGGCGCCGGGTGAAGTGCCCGATTCGGTGCGCTACGCGTTCTACTTCGGTGCGGTGGTGCTGCTGGCCGCGATCAGCTGGACGGTGTTCAGCACGCGCGAGTATTCGCCCACCGAACTGGCCTCGTTCGACGATGCCGAACCGCCGGCGCACCATGCCGGCGCCACCATCACCGGGCCCGCGCCTTGGGGGCAGGTGGCGCTGTGGCTGGGCCTGGGTGTGCTGCTGGCGGCGCTGATCGCCTGGCGTCAGGGTGACAAGATGCTGTACGTGCTGGCCGGCCTGTGCGCGGGCTACGGCCTGCTGCTGGCACTGGCCCGTGCGCTGCCCGGCACGCACATGCTGGCCGCCATCGTCGGCGACCTGCGGGCGATGCCGGTGACCATGCGGCGCCTGGCCTGGGTGCAGTTCTTCTCGTGGTTCGCGCTGTTTGCCATGTGGATATTCACCACTGCTGCGGTGGCCGGCACCCACTTCGGTTCCACCGATCCGCAGTCGGCGGCCTACAACGAAGGTGCCAACTGGGTGGGCGTGCTGTTCGGTGCCTACAACGGGTTTGCCGCGCTGGCCGCGCTGCTGATCCCGCCGATGGTGCGCGCGCTCGGCCTGCGCTGGAGCCACCTGGTCAACCTGTGGCTGGGTGGGGCAGGGTTGATCTCGATGATGTTCATCGACGATCCGCGCTGGCTGCTGCTGTCGATGGTCGGCGTCGGCTTCGCCTGGGCCTCGATCCTGTCCCTGCCGTATGCCCTGCTGTCGGACAGCGTTCCGGCGGCGAAGATGGGCGTGTACATGGGCATCTTCAATTTCTTCATCGTGATCCCGCAGCTGGTCGCGGCCAGTGCGTTGGGCTTTGCCCTGCGTGCGTGGCTGGGTGACCAGCCAATCCACGTGCTGGTGCTGGGCGGCTGCAGCCTGCTCGTCGCCGGCCTGTGCGTGCTGCGGGTTCCGTCCCGTCCGGAGGTGGTGTGATGCGTGGTGTGTTGGCTGTTGCTGTTTCCCTTGCCCTGTCCGCCGGCCAGACCGTGGCCGCGCCGCGCCCGGACTACGTCGGCACCACCGAGCCGTTCGCCAGCGATGCGGTGTACTTCGTGGTCACCGACCGCTTCGTCAACGGCGATACCTCCAATGACCACCGCGACCAGGGCGGCAAGCACCGCACCTTCGATATCCCGGTGCCGTGCCCGGACAAGGTCGACGGCAACATCGGCTACCTCGGCGGTGATTTCCGCGGCGTGCTCGACAACGCGCAGTACATCCGCAACCTCGGCTTCGGCGCGGTGTGGATCACCCCCATCGTCGACAACCCGGACGAGGCCTTCACCGGCAGCAAGCCGATCAGCTGCACCAGCACGCTGACCGACCGCGGCAAGACCGGCTACCACGGCTACTGGGGCATCAACTTCTACACGCTCGACGAGCACCTGCCGAGCAAGGATCTGGATTTCGCCGGCCTCAACAAAGGCCTGCACGATGCCGGCCTGAAGGTGGTGCTGGACATCGTCGGCAACCATGGCTCGCCGGCATGGACGATGCCGAAGCGGCAGCCGCAGTTCGGCCAGATCTTCGACAAGGACGGCAAGCTGATTGCCGACCACCAGAACCTGCCGCCGCAGAAGCTGGACCCGAAGCACAACCCGCTGCAAGCGTTCTACAACAACATCGGCCCGGTCGACGGCAAGGACGGCTCGATCTTCGACGGCAACCTGGCCGAGCTGTCCGACTTCAACCAGGACAACCCGGCGGTGATGGACTACCTGGTCGGCGCCTACCTGCAATGGACCGCGCAGGGCGTGGACGCGCTGCGCATCGACACCATCGGCTGGCTGCCGCACCCGTGGTGGCACGAGTTCGTCAATCGCATCCGTGCCGCGCATCCGGGCATGTTCATGTTCGGCGAAGCGTTCGACTACAACGCAGCCAGCATCGCCGAACACACCTGGCCGGCCAACGCGAACGTCAGCGTGCTCGACTTCCCGCTGCGTGGCGCACTGGAGCAGACCTTCGGCACCACCGGCAAGGGCTTTGAAACGCTGGCCGAACCGCTGCACCTGACAGGTGGCCCGTACGCCAACCCGTATGAGCTGATGAGCTTCTACGACAACCACGACATGCCGCGCCTGCAGGCCAGCGACACCGGCTTCATCGACGCGCACAACTGGCTGTTCACCGCGCGCGGCATCCCGGTGGTCTATTACGGCTCGGAAACCGGCTTCATGCGCGGCCGCGCCGAACATGCCGGCAACCGCGCCTATTTCGGCCAGCAGCGCGTGGATGACGCGCCGCAGAGCCCGATCTTCGCGCCGCTGCAGCGCATCGCCAAGCTGCGCGAGACGACCCCGGCCCTGCAGCGCGGCCTGCAGGTCAACGAGCGCCTGCAGGGCGACGAAGCGGTGTTCTTCCGTGTGCTGCAGCACGGCGACGAGGCACAGACCGCGCTGGTGCTGCTGAACAAGGGCGATGCCGCGCGCAGCATCGAAGTGGATCGCTACCTGCAGCCCGGTACCTGGCGCGATGCGCTGGGCGGTGGCGAGCTGAAGGTGAAGTGCTCGCTGAAGGTGGAGGTGCCGGCGCATGGGGTGAAGGTCTTCGTGCTGGATGCACCGGTGCAGCAGCCGGCCCTGCAGGCCGAGCTGGACAAGGCGGTGGCTGACCAGCAGGCACGGGACCGGCGCCTGAAGCGCTGAGACGCCCGGGCCGGCCGTTGTAGAGCCGAGCCCACGCTCGGCTGCACTTCGACGGACCGTAGATGGCGGCAGCCGAGCATGGGCTCGGCTCTACAATAGGTGCCCCTACCTCCCTGTCGCAGGCGCCATGACCGACCTTCCCCCGCAGACCCCGATCGAAACCCTGCTGAAGGCGGCCATGGACGGAGCCGTGCCGATCCGCGCCTTCATGGAAGCCTTCGTTGCGTCCGAAGTGGTGCTGCTGACCGGCAGCCTGGTCACCCCCGATGGCAGCGGCTTCGACCCGCTGCTGTTCGACAAACAGGGCACCCTGCACGTGGCGGTGTTCACCGATCCGGCACGGGTGGGCATCCACAGCCAGCAGGCCCCGCACCAGATCCGCTGGTTGATGCTGGACGTACTGCGCCGCGTGCCCGGTGGCTACGGCGTAGTGGTCAACCCCGGCACCACGCTGGGATTCGATATCTCCGCCAGCGGCGTGGGCGAGATCCTGAAGGATTTCGCGCAGAACTGAGCAGGGTCTCTCGCATGGATTCGATTGCTCGCACTGCCTCTCACCACCAACGGCGGGCCGCGATGTGGCTGGTGACGGGCGTGGCTGTGTCGCTGGTGATCGGGCTGACGCTGGGCTTCAGCTTCGGTCTGCACGATACCCCCGCACCCCTGTTGGCATGGGTAGGCAGTTGGGGTGCGGCCTGGCATCTGTACACCGGTGCGCAATTGAAGGGACGGCGCGCGTGGCTGTGCGGTGGCCTTGCTGTGCTGGGGCCAGTGCCCGCGCTCATGGTCCTTATGTGGTTGCGCAGGGCGTAGCGTCTGGCCGGATCCTGAAGGATCTTGCACAAGTGTAGAGTCGAGATCCTATGTTCGTGGTCAAGCCTGCTGGAAGCGGGCTTGACCGACTTTCAGCATGGTCGGGTCGAAGTTCTGGCCACTCTTAAAGACGCCCCAGGCGAT
>NZ_JBXFWG010000027.1:0-54210 GCF_056854535.1 Stenotrophomonas sp. STEN054
TGCGGGGTGTGAGCCGCATGGGCCCGAGGCATGCCTCGGGCGGGTTGGGCAGGACGCCCAACCCCGGTCTTGCCGTGTGCGCAGGACAGCGCACACGAGCAAGCGGCGACCCCCATGGACGGGTTTACGGCGTCCCCGCACACCCACAGTGCCCCGCCATCCCACGGAATGCCCGCTTTTGCTGTCGCTGTTGCTGTTGCTTCGGCTCTGGCTTGCATCAGGTGCAGGGCTGCAAGCCCTGCAAAAGAACCACCTTTTACAGCGGCAGGGGGGCCTGCGCCGGGTCGATCCGCCCCTCACCACGGGTGATCTTCTTGAACTCGGCACGGCTCACCGACACGTAGCGTTCGTTGCCGCCGATCTCGACCTGCGGGCCGTCCTGCACCGCGTGGCCATGCTCATCCACGCGCACCGTCATCGTCGCCTTCTTGCCGCTGTGGCAGATCGTCTTGATCTCCTGCATCTCATCGGCCCAAGCCAGCAGGTACTGGCTGCCCTCGAACAGCTCGCCGCGGAAATCGGTGCGCAGGCCGTAGCACAGCACTGGAATGCGCAGCTGGTCGACCACCTCGCTCAGCTGCCAGACCTGCGCGCGGGTCAGGAACTGCGCCTCGTCCACCAGCACGCAGCCCATAGGGCCCTTGTCGGCCAGGTCCTGCGCCACCCAGCGCTGCAGGTCGCTGTCGCGGTCGAAGGCCATGCCCTCGGCGCGCAGGCCAATGCGCGAGGCGACCACGCCGGCACCGGCACGGTCGTCCAGGCGCGGGGTCAGGATCGCCACCCGCATGCCGCGCTCGCGGTAGTTGTGCGCGCTCTGCAGCAGGGTGGTGGTCTTGCCGGCGTTCATCGCCGAATAGTAGAAATAGAGCTTGGCCATCGGCCGATTGTACGCCGCTGCCCCGGCACGCCGAAGCCGTTCAGCATCCCCACCGGCCGGCCGCTGTGGCCGTCACCCGGGCCCGCTACAATCCCCCTCCCATGCACGGTCTCAATCCTCCCCAAGCCGCCGCCGTCCTGCACATCGAAGGCCCCCTGCTGGTGCTTGCCGGTGCGGGCAGCGGCAAGACGCGCGTGATCGTCGAGAAGATCGCCCACCTGATCGGCTGTGGGCGCTACCCCGCACGCCGCATCGCGGCCATCACCTTCACCAACAAGTCGGCCAAGGAAATGCGCGAGCGCGTGGCCAAGCGCCTGCGCGAGCAGGACGCCGACGAGGTGACCATCTGCACCTTCCACGCCCTGGGCCTGAAGTTCCTGCAGATCGAACACGCGGCGGTGGGCCTGAAGCGCGGCTTCTCGATCTTCGATGCCGACGATGCCGCTGCGCAGATCAAGGACCTGATGTCCGGCGCCAAGCCCGACGACATCGAGGACATGAAGAACCTGGTATCGCGAGCGAAGAACGCCGGCTTGTCGCCCGAGCAGGCGATGGCCGCCGCGCGCAGCAACCGCGAGAAGGAAGCGGCCAGCGTCTACGAGCGCTACCAGCTGCGCCTGACCGCGTTCAATGCAGTGGACTTCGACGACCTGATCCGCCTACCGGTGCAGGTGCTGGAAGAGAACCCGGACATCGCCGTGGCCTGGCGCGAACGCATCGGCTACCTGCTGGTGGACGAATGCCAGGACACCAACGACGCGCAGTACCGGCTGCTCAAGCAGCTGGCCGGCGACAAGGGCAACTTCACCTGCGTGGGCGACGATGACCAGTCGATCTACGCCTGGCGCGGCGCCAACCCGGAAAACCTGCAGCAGATGGGGCGCGATTATCCCGCGCTGGAAATCATCAAGCTGGAGCAGAACTACCGCTGCTCCAACCGCGTGCTGCGCGCGGCCAACGCACTCATCGCCAACAACCCGCACGAACACCTGAAGAAGCTTTGGAGCGACCAGGCGGACGGCGAGCGCATCCGCGTATGGGAATGCCGCAACAGCGAGCACGAAGCAGAGAAGGTCGCCGCCGAGATCGCCTTCGTGGCGCAGGCGCGCAAGGTGCCGTGGAGCGATTTCTGCATCCTGTTCCGCGGCAACTTCCAGTCGCGGCCGCTGGAAAAGGCGATGCAGCTGCTGCGCATTCCCTACCACCTGACCGGCGGCACCATGTTCCTGGAACGCCAGGAAGTGAAGGACACGCTGGCTTGGCTGCGGCTGCTGGTGAACCCGGACGACGACACCGCGTTCATGCGTGCGGTGCAGTCACCCAAGCGCGATGTTGGTGCCGGCACGCTGGCCAAGCTGGCCGAGCTGGCACAGGAAAAAGACATCCCGATGGCGCATGCCGCCGAGTCGATCGGCGCGCTGCAGCAGCTGCCGCCGCGGGCGGCCAACAGCCTGGCGCGCTTCACCGACATCCTGCGTGACCTGCGCGCGCAGACCCGGCAGATCAGCTCCGGCGACATGATCCGCAAGGTCGCCAAGGAGTCGGGCCTGCTCAGCGAGCTGCGCCAGCAGGCCAAGGAAGAGGCCAGCTACCAGCGCCGGGCGAACAACATCGAGGAACTGGCACAGTGGTTCGAGGGCGGCCCGCGCGGTGCCACCGCGGCCGACCTGGCCGGCCAGCTGGCGCTGCTCTCGCGCAGCGACAAGGACGAGGGCGGCAACCAGGTACGCATGATGACCATGCACGCGTCCAAGGGCCTGGAATTCCCCTATGTCTTCATCGTCGGCTGCGAGGACGGGGTGCTGCCGCACCAGGTCAGCCTGGACGAAGGCAACCTGCAGGAGGAGCGGCGCCTGCTGTACGTGGGCATCACCCGCGCGAAGATCCAGCTGTGGATGAGCTACAGCAAGCTGACGCGCAAGTTCGGCGAGCATGTGCGGCTGAAGCCGAGCCGGTTCTTCGAGGAGATTCCGGCCGAGGAGATCCAGCGCGATGGCGCGGACCCGGTGGCCGATGCGGCGCGGAAGAAGGAGCGCGCGACGGCGGGGTTGGCGGCGATCGAGGCATTGTTTGATTGACCGGGGTCGGTTCCCTTCGCTCGCGAAGGGATCCGACCCCCGATCCACAGAGGTCTGCGCGTGCATCCCATCGAAAGCGAACGCCTGCGGCTGCGCCGCATCGAGCCGGATCGGGATGCGCTGCCGATGCTGGCGCTGCTCAATGATCCCGGCTTCCTGCGTTTCATCGGTGACCGCAACGTGCACAGTGCGGAGCAGGCGCGCGACTACATCGCGCTGCGCGTGCTGCACAGCTATGCGCTGAACGGTTTCGGCATGTATGTGATCGAGCGCCTGGCCGATGGCGCGTGGCTGGGCAACGCCGGCCTGGTGCGGCGTGATGGCCTGCCGGGGCCGGATATCGGCTATGCGGTGCTGTCCGAGTTCGCGGGGCAGGGCTATGCCAGCGAGGCGGCGCGGGCGGTGTTCACGCATGCGCGCACGCAGCTGGACATTGAGGATCTATACGGCATTACCGACCTGGACAACGTGGCCTCCGGGCGGATCCTGCTGGGCCTGGGCATGCACGAGCGCGGCGTGATCCAGCTGCCGAACGTCGACAGCGCGAGCCGGTTGTACGCCACGCCGGGGGCGGCGGTGGTTCAACAGCCAGCATGAGCCGGTGGGGTATGGTGCAGGTCTGTTTTCCTGCACGGATGCTTCGATGCTGATCAACGCGTATTCCACCCTCGGCCCGGTGCTGGCACCGCCGCCACAGGCCGGCAGTGCCTCCGTCCGTGGTCTTGATGACCCTGCGCTGGCGCCGCACCTCGGCGGCTTCGTCAACTACGTGCTGGGCCATGGCGACGGGCAGATGACTGCCGCGCGCTATCACCTGATGCGGCACGTGCAGCGCGTGCGCCAGCACTATCTGTTCGAGCTGGCCGAGGCTGATCTTGAGGCACTGCAGCCCTGGCTGCTGCAGGCCAATGCGGTGTGCTTCCCGGAAGATGGCAGCGTGCGCGATCCGGCCGGCAGGGTGCTGTTGGGTGAAGCGCCCGATCCGCAGGCGCAGGTGCCGTATCCCGCCGATGCCGGGCAGCGCCGTGCGCGCAGCCAACAGCAGCTGCAGTCCCACGAGCTGCGTGTCCCGCCGTCATTGCCACCTGTGCTGGGTGCGGCCGAGGCACAGCTGCGCGAGCCTGCCCAGGTCTGGGCCAGGGCACAGGCGCTGCTGGCCTGTGCCCTGCGCGCCGAGGCCCTGCAGTCCGGTGAACCACCGTTGAGCCTGGCCGAACTTGCCGAGCGTCTGCCGGCGCTGCCGGAGGCTCTGAGCCCGGCCGAGGCCGCCTTCATCGAGCACGGCGACGCCGAGGCTGCGCTGCCATTCGGCTGGCGCTACGAGAGTCTGGCCGTGCTGCTGTGGGCGCTGGGGTTGTCCGAGGCGCTGCCGTGGCCGCAGGCGACCTGTGCGGTGCCGGATGTGGTCGGCGCCCTGCTGCAGGCGGCTGACAGTGGCAGCGTCCCTGCGACCCTGCGCGATACCGACGTGCTGCTGGATGCGCTGGATCTGCACTACCGCCTGCACTGGGCCGCACGTGAGGCCCAGCGCCAAGGTGCACCGCTGCCCGGTGCGCTGGTGGGCGGCGTGATCTACGAGCGCCACTACGCGCTGAACTGGTTGTTCTGCTTTGAACAGGCCGACTGGGACGACGTCGATACGCCGACCTGAGTTCACATGGCATCGTGCCGGCCAGCGGCCGGCCCTACCGGGTGCACCTGCGGTAGCGCCGGGCCATGCGCGGCGGGTGCCCTCAACCGCCGCGCAGTTCCGCCAGCTGGGCCTGCAGCTCGGCCACCGCGGCTTCCAGCTGGGCCACGCGCTCGGCCAGGCCGGGGTCGGCCGCTTCGCTGCTGCCACTGCCGCTGCTGGCGTACTTCGCGGCCAGCGCCGCGCCGTCCACCTCACCGCACAGCAGGTGCATGTAGCGGTCCTCGCGCTGGCCGCTTGCGCGCGGCAGCACCACCAGCAGGGCGCGCTGCTGCAGGCGCTCGATGGCGTGGCGGGCTTCGTCCACATCGGCGAAGCGGTACAGGCGCTCGCTGCGCGTGACCAGCTCGCCCAGGGTCTGCGGGCCGCGCAGCAGCAGCATTGCAAGCAGCACGGTCTGCTGCCGGGTCAGGTCCAGCGCGGCCTGCAGGCGGTGCTCGTAGCGGTCGGCGCGCGAGGAGAAGTGCTGGCGCGCCAGGCCCAGTGTCTCCAGCTGGCGCAGGGCATGCTGCACGCTGCCGGCATCGACGTTCATCACCGGCTCGCGGGCGGTCTTCTGGTTGGCCGCCGACTGCGCGGCATTGACCGTCAGCGGGTAGGTGTCCGGGGTGGTCGCCTCCTTTTCCACCAGGCAGCCCAGCAGGCGGGCCTGGACGGCATCGAGCAGGGGGGCGTCGGGAGTCTGGACGGGATCGGTCATGGCGGCCTCCGCAAGGCAACGGGTCAACCCCGAAGCATAGCCGTGCCACGGTCATCTTTGCCGGTAAAATGGCCGGGTATATCTGATTGCCGGTGAATCCTGATGCGTCGTCCCGTTTCCCTGTCCCTGACCCTGCTCGCCACTGCGGCGATCGGCCTGTCCGCCTGCAAGCGTGTCGATGCGCCTGCCGCCGAGGCCCCCGCCCCCGACGCCCCTGCTGCGGCCGCCAAGGCCGACGGCGCGCGTGATGTGACCGCCAACGACAACCTCAATGCCGTGCTGTGGATGCAGCGTGCGCAGGAGTACAAGGCGATCACCGAACAGACCTACCGCGCTGCTGCCGACAAGCTGGATGCCGCGCTGAAGGAAGCCCACTGGGACGCGCTGGTGCCGGAAGAGCGTGGCAACGCCGCCAAGGGCCTGAAGCCGGCGGTGGTGCTGGACGTGGATGAGACCGTGCTGGACAACTCGCCCTACCAGGCGCGCCTGGTGCGCGATGGCAAGGAGTACGACGAGCTGAGCTGGGACCAGTGGGTGGCCGAGAAGAAGGCCAAGGCCATCCCCGGCGTGGTTGATTTCGCCAAGGCCGCCAACGCCAAGGGCGTGACCCTGCTGTACATTTCCAACCGCGCCGTGCACCTGAAGGACGCGACCCTGGCCAACCTGCGCGAGCAGGGCCTGCCGGTGGCCGACGACAGCGTGTTCCTCGGCCTGGGCACCGTGGTCGAAGGCTGCGAGCAGGCTGGCAGCGAGAAGAACTGCCGCCGCCGCCTGGCCGGCCAGCAGTACCGCGTGCTGATGCAGTTCGGTGACCAGATGGGTGACTTCGTTGAAGTGACCGCCAACACCAACGAAGGCCGCGATGCGCTGCTGCAGCAGTACCACGACTGGTTCGGCGAGCGCTGGTGGATGCTGCCGAACCCGACCTACGGCGGTTTCGAGCCGGCACAGTTCAACAACGACTACACCCAGTCGCGCCAGGCCCGCCACGACGCCAAGCGCGCTGCGCTGGATTACGCGCCGTGAGCCGCGCACCGCTGCCGCTGCGCGATGACGAACGGCTGATCTTCGCCCTGGATGTGCCTGACCGCGTGCAGGCGCTGGAGTGGGTCGATCGCCTGGGCGACAGCGTGGCGTTCTACAAGATCGGCATGGAACTGCTGGCCTCCGGTGAGTACTTCCAGGTGCTGGATGAGCTGGCACGCCGCGACAAGCGCGTGTTCGTCGACCTGAAGTTCTTCGACATCCCGGCCACGGCGGCGGCGGTGATCAAGCGCCTGTCGCAGTGGCCGGTCAGCTACGCCACCATCCATGGCTGGCACCCGGCGATGATGGAGGCCTGCGCAGCCGCCAACCGCAGCGACATGCGCCTGCTGGCGGTGACCGTGCTGACTTCGATGGGGCGCCAGGACCTGGCACGGATGGGCATCGATCGCGAGCCGGTGGATGTGGTGGTCGAACGCGCATTGGCCGCACAGGCCGCCGGCATCGACGGTGTGATCGCCTCGGGCCAGGAAGCCGGCCCGATCCGCGCCGCGACCGGCAATGGATTCTCCATCGTCTGCCCCGGCATCCGCCCCGGCGGCCCGGTGGGCGATGACCAGAAGCGTACCGTCGGCGTGGCCCAGGCCTTCGCCGATGGCGCCGATGCCATCGTGGTTGGCCGTCCGATCCGCCTGGCTGCCGATCCGCAGGCGGCCGCGCGGGCCATCCAGCAGGAAATCGCGTCGGCTCTGGCTGCACGCTGAGCCTGCCGGCGCCGCCGGTCACACCGCAATATCGAACGCCATCCCGCCCCGTGCGGGATGGCGTTCGCATTTGTGGGTCCCGCGCTGTCGCAGTCGACACTGCAGCGAAGAACCGTGCGCGCGGTCGCACTGGATCCGGATGTCCCTCCCTCCCAATCGATGCACCGGCGCCGCTCACGGCTGCGCCGGTTCCAATCATCCAAGAGGGAGTACACGGATATGTATCGCAGCACCTCTGCAGTTCTTGCCGGCCTGTTGCTGGCGTTCGCAGCACCCGCCTCCGCCGCACCGCAACCGCGCGAAACGCCGCGCATCATCGGCGGCGAGGACGCCCGGCCGGGGCAGTACCCGTTCATGGTCAGCCTGCAGGGGTTGTCGATGGGCGACACCGACCATGACCGCCACTTCTGCGGTGGCACCCTCATCTCGCCGTCGTGGGTGCTGACCGCCGCGCACTGCGTGCAGGGCGATTCGCCCGCCGGCCTGGCCATCATCGGCAACCTCACCGCGCTGTCCACCGATGCTGCGCCACGCGCCTCCAACGTCAAGGCCATCCACGTACACCCGGCCTTCAACAGCGGCAATTCGCTGGAACACGACCTCGCCCTGATCCAGCTGGATGCGCCGCTGGCCGGTGCGCAGCCGGTGACCCTGCGCCTGCGCCCCGACGCCAGCTACCTGAAGCCGGGCCGTGACTTCACCGTGATCGGCTGGGGCACCACCGAGGAGGGCGCCAGCGAGCTGCCGACCCAGTTGCAGACGGTGCAGGTGCCGTTCGTGCCGTTTGCCGACTGCCAGCACGCTTACGCCGGTGAACTCGCGCGCGGCAAGGTCATCTGCGCCGGGCGCGCGGGCGTCGACAGCTGCCAGGGCGATTCCGGCGGCCCGCTGATGCTCAAGCTGCGCGACGGCTGGACCCAGTTCGGCATCGTCAGCTGGGGCGAGGGCTGCGCGCGGCCCGGCTATCCCGGCGTTTATGCCCGAATCGCCGAAAAACATGCCGTAGATTTCATTGAAGCGGTCTGGCAGAAGGATTGATTCAATAAAATCAAATATTTAAGTCATGTTACATGACGTATTGCCTTAACTTCGGAGGCGGCGTAGCATCGCCGCCATCCGGTCCCTGGGCCGGAGATGTGCCACCACTGTCCACCGGCCTCGCGCCGGTTTGAAGAGCCTGCGATCCCTATGATCCGGGCTCTTTTTTTATCGCCAGGGGTCGGATCCCTTTCGTGCGCGAAAGGGCTCTGACCCCGCCAATCAGCCGTCTGCCCAACGATCCGGCCCCCTTTCCTGGCAGAACCGTGACCGCACGGCTTGCCGCTGTCACCTTGCAGGCCGCAAGATGCGGGCCGGTACGGGGAGTCCGATTGCATGAGCCTGGCAGTGCGAGGAAGGTCCGCGCGTGGATGGGGGCTGGCAGCCATGGTGCTGCTGGCGGTGGCGGCGTGCCGCCAATCCGGCACCGACCCGGCCAAGCCGGCGGCCGAACCGGTGGCGGCGGTGCAGGCCATGGCCCAGCGCCTGGTCGAGGATGACCTGGTTGGCTACGCGCGCCTGTCGGTGCCGCCGGGCCAGTACCAGCGCCTGCAGCAGGCCTGGGCCGACGGCCACAGCCAGTGGCCGCTGGGCGAACTGCCGCTGGGTGACCAGATGCTGCCGATGCTGGCCGCGCTGCGCGAGCCGCAGGCCGCCGCCCAGCTGCAGCGCAGCTTCGACCGCCAGCTGGCCGGCCAGGCCAGTGCGGTGCGCCAGGCGGCGCAGTCGATGGGCAACTTCGGCGTGCAGTACCTGCGCCACCAGAAGGGCTACACCTCCAGCCAGCAGACGCATTACATCGCCTTGGTGGAAACCCTGGCCGGCTGGGCGCAGGGTGCGCCGATCAGCGACCGGGCCCGCGCCCGCAGCAGCATCGCCGCGCTGGTCGAGGCCGCCGCCAAGGTCGGCTTCGACAACGAGGACGGCCTGCGCGCGGCCGGCATGGAAGGCAGCCTGCAGCAGCTGGCGCCGTTCCTGCACACCGTCAAGGCCGTCCTGGCCAGCTATGGGTTGGGCGTGGACGACGCCCTGCGCAGCCTGCGCGGGGAGCTGCTTTCGGTGGAAGGCGACAATGCCCTGGTCCGCATGGAATACGAGCTGGCCGGGCGCACCCTGCAGCTGCAGCTGCCGCTGAGCCGGCGCGAAGGCCACTGGTACCTGACCCGCACCCTGGCCGATACCGATGCCCTGCTGCGCAAAGCCGATGCGGCCCGCGCGGCCGCCGCGCCGGAGCCCGCAGAAGACCCCGCCGTCGGCGGGGAAGCGGCAACCACGCCGCCTAAGCCATAATGGCGCCGATGTCGAAACAGAACCCGCTGCCGTTCCCCGGCGAAGAACCCCAGCAGACGCCCGCCGATCCGGCCGCGGCGTCTCCCTCGACCGGCACCGGCCCCAATCCGGTGCCGCCGCCCGCGCACGCCCGTCCCGCTGGCCGCCGCCCCTTCTGGGCGCGCCTGCTGGGCCGCCTGGTCGAGCCTTGGCTGGCGCTGAAGATCGAGCCGGAGGACCCGGGCCAGTACAACGACGGCCGCCCGGTCGTGTACGTGCTGGAAGACTACGGCCTGTCCAACGCGCTGATCCTCGACAAGGCCTGCCGCCAGGCAGGCCTGCCCTCGCCGCTGGTGCCGCTGGCCGGTGACCCGACCGGCCGCAAGCGCGCCTACTTGGCGCTGTCGCGACGCAGTTCCAGCAATTCGCTGATCCCTGAACAGCGCGGCGCCAAGACCCATTCCGATTCCCTGGCCAAGGTCCTGCAGGCGCACCGCGTGCGCGATGATCTGGACGTGCACCTGGTGCCGGTGTCGATCTTCGTCGGCCGCGCGCCGGACAAGCAGAGCGGCTGGTTTGCCGTGCTGTTCTCGGAAAACTGGGCGCTGGTCGGCCGCTTCCGCCGATTGCTGGGCCTGCTGCTGAACGGCCGCAGCACCATCGTGCGCTTCGCCCCGCCGATTTCGCTGCGCAGCACCGTGGACGAGGGCCTGGAGCCCGAGCGCACCGTGCGCAAGCTGCAGCGCGTGCTGCGTACCCATTTCCGCCGCATCCGTGAATCGGTCATCGGCCCCGACCTGTCCACCCGCCGCCTGCTGGTGGACCAGGTGCTGGCCGCCGAACCGGTGCGCGAGGCGATCGCCGCCCAGGCCAAGCGCGACAACTCCAAGCCGGTTGATGCCTGGAAGAAGGCGCACGCCTACGCCTGGGAAATCGCCGCGGACTATTCCAGCCCGGTGGTGCGGTCGGCCAGCTTCATGCTCAGCCACGTGTGGAACCGCATCTACGCCGGCGTGCTGGTGCACCACCTGGACAAGTTCAAGGCCGCCGCGCCGGGCCACGAAGTGGTTTACGTGCCCAGCCACCGCAGCCATATGGACTACCTGCTGCTGTCCTACCTGCTGTACGACCGTGGCATCGTGCCGCCGCACATCTTCGCGGGGATCAACCT
Organism: Stenotrophomonas sp. STEN054; assembly: GCF_056854535.1. NCBI lineage: Bacteria > Pseudomonadati > Pseudomonadota > Gammaproteobacteria > Lysobacterales > Lysobacteraceae > Stenotrophomonas > Stenotrophomonas sp. STEN054. The sequence goes on from NZ_JBXFWG010000027.1 coordinate 10,572, forward strand.
GAACCTGCCGGTGGTCGGCACCCTGCTGCGCAAGGGCGGTGCGTTCTTCGCGCGCCGCAGCTTCCGCGGCAACCCGCTGTATTCGGCGGTGTTCTCCGAGTACATGGCGCAGCTGGTCTCAGGCGGCTATTCCATCGAGTACTTCGTCGAAGGTGGCCGCTCGCGCACCGGGCGCCTGCTGCAGCCCAAGGGTGGCGTCATCTCGATGACACTGCGCGCTTACCTGCGCCAGCCGCGCAAGCCGGTGCTGTTCCAGCCCATCTACATCGGCTACGAGAAGCTGATGGAAGGCAACAGCTACCTGGACGAACTGTCCGGGCGGCCGAAGGAGAAGGAATCGATCTGGTCGCTGCTGTGGGGCATCCCCAAGGTGCTCAAGCAGAACTACGGCCAGGTGGTGGTGAACTTCGGCGAACCGATCGCGCTCACCGATGTTCTGGCCGTCAACGCGCCCGAATGGGACGGCCGTGCAGTAGCGGAGGACGAAAAGCCGGCATGGCTGATGAAGACCGTCGACACGCTTGCGCAGAACATCAACGTTCACGTCAATGCCGCCGCCGACGTCAACCCGATCAACCTGCTGGCGCTGGCCCTGTTGTCCACGCCGAAGCACGCGATGGGCGAGGCCGACCTGATCGCGCAGATCGAGCTGTGCAAGACCCTGCTGGAAGAGATGCCGTATTCGGGCCGGGTGACGGTGACCCCGCACTCGCCGGAGCGGATCATCGCCCACGCCGAGGAAATCAACGTCCTCACCCGTATCAAGCACCCGCTGGGCGACGTGCTCAGCGTCAGTGGCGATACCGCGGTGCTGCTCAGCTACTTCCGCAACAACGTGGTGCACCTGTTCACCGCCTCGTCGTGGGTGGCCTGCTGCTTCCAGAACAACCGCCGCATGAGCCGCACCGGCCTGGTCCGCCTGGGCCGCACCGTGTACCCGTTCCTGCAGGCCGAGCTGTTCCTGCCGTGGAGCGAAGACGAGTTCGCCCAGCGCATCGAGCAGACCATCGACGTGTTCATCCGCGAAGGCCTGCTGCAGCAGGTCGCCGACGATGACGGCGGCATGCTGACCCGCAACACCGGGCAGACCGACGAAGTGTTCCGCCTGCGTGCCATCGGCCATTCGCTGCAGCAGGCGTTCGAGCGTTACTACATCGCCATTTCGGTGCTGGTGAAGAACGGCCCGGGCACGCTCGGTACCGCCGAGCTGGAAAGCCTGTGCCAGCAGGCCGCGCAGCGCCTCAGCCTGCTGTACGCGCCGGCCGCGCCGGAGTTCTTCGACAAGTCGCTGTTCCGTGGTTTCATCCAGAAGCTGCGCGAGCTGCGCCTGGTGTGGCCGGACGAGAACAGCAAGCTGCTGTTCGACGACCGCCTGGACAGCTGGGCCAAGGACGCCAAGTTCATCCTCGGCCGCGAACTGCGCCACACCATCGAGCGCGTCAGCCCGGAAGCGGCGCGCCCCGACGAGCCGACGCCGCAGGCATGAGCCGCCCTGGCCGGTGGATCAGCCCCGCGTGGCTGCTGCCGGCCATGCTGCTCGCTGCGGCGACGGCCCAGGCCGCCCCGGCCTGCGTGGAGGACACCCTGCCGGGCCGGCTGGCCGACGCACCGGTGCGCCTGTGCGTGGGCGCCGCTGACGGCAGCGCGCCGCGCTACACGCTGTGGCTGGCCGATGCCGAGCGCATCGTCGGTGAGGAAGAGGCGGTGGTCGGCGCGGGCCTGCAGGGGGACTGGTACGGCCACCCGCTGCGCCTGCACTGCCGCGCGGACGGCGCCGTGCGCCACTGCGACCTGAGTGTCGACGGCGAGCCGGCGTGGAACGCCGACGTGGTCATCCCGAACGGGTAGCGCCGGGCCATGCCCGGCGGTAGATCCACGCCATGCGTGGATGGGCCTTACGCCGGCCAGTGCCCGCCAGTAGATCCACGCCATGCGTGGATGGGCCTCACGCCGGCCAGTGCCCGCCAGTAGATCCACGCCATGCGTGGATGGGCCTCACGCCGGCCAGTGCCCGCCGGTAGATCCACGCCATGCGTGGATGGGCCTTACGCCGGCCAGTGCCCGCCAGTAGATCCACGCCATGCGTGGATGGGCCGCCCGCTTACGCCGGCTCGTCCGGAATCTGCAGGCTTTCCAGCTTCGCGATGCAGTCCTTCAACTGCAGCTTGCGCCGCTTCAGCCGTTTCGACTCCAGCTCATCCTCGCCATTGGCAGCCATCCGGGTGATCTGTTCATCCAGCACGCGGTGTTCGGCGCGCAGGGCGACGAGGCGTTCGACGATCTCGGCGGGGCTGTAGGTATCCACAGCCTCCGAGCATACACAGCGCCGGTGACCATCGGGAGAGGGCAACCCCGCGCCGCGGCCGGCGCCGGTCCCAAGCCGGTAGAATGGCAGCCATGAGCGCCGTGATTTCCCTGCCCGATCCCTTGCCGCGAGCGCCTGTCGCACCGCGTGGGGGCCCGCGCGCGGAACACACACTGTGCCGGCGCCTGCGCCGCCAGGTCGGCCAGGCCATTGCCGATTACGGCATGATCGAGGCCGGCGACAAGGTGATGGTCTGCCTGTCCGGCGGCAAGGACAGCTACACTCTGCTGGACATGCTGCTGCAGCTGCAGAAGAAGGCCCCGGTGCCGTTCGAGCTGGTCGCGGTGAACCTGGACCAGAAGCAGCCCGGCTTCCCCGAACACGTGCTGCCGGAATACCTGGCCAGCCTGGGCGTGGCGTACCAGATCATCGAGCAGGACACCTATTCGGTGGTCAGCCGGGTCATCCCGGAAGGCCGCACGATGTGTTCGCTGTGCTCGCGACTGCGCCGCGGCGCGCTGTACAACCACGCCGAGAAGCACGGCTTCACCCGCATCGCGCTGGGCCACCACCGCGACGACATGGTGGCCACCTTCTTCATGAACCTGTTCCACCACGCCAAGCTGTCGGGCATGCCGCCGAAACTGCGCAGCGACGACGGCCGCCACGTGGTCATCCGTCCACTGGCCTACGTACGCGAGCGCGACATCGTCGAGTACGCCCAGGCCCGTGATTTCCCGATCATCCCGTGCAACCTGTGTGGCAGCCAGGAAAACCTGCAACGCCGCCAGGTCGGGCTGATGCTCCAGCAGTGGGAAAAGGACCACCCCGGCCGCATCGACCAGATCGCCCGGGCCATGGGCCAGATCCACCCCTCGCAGCTGGCCGATGCCAGTCTGTTCGATTTCATGGCGCTGGGCCGTCGCGACGAGGCACCCTTGTCCGATGCCCATGCCTGGCTGGCCGGTTCGCCGGCCGATGCCGACGCAGCACCCGAGACGCCCGCCCTCTAAGGTGGGACGCCCTTCCTCTTCGCCATCCGGAATTCCATGTTCTTTCGCAACCTGACGTTCTTCCGTTTCCCGACCACCACCGATTTCTCCGAAGTGGACACCCTGCTGCCGCACGCCCTGCTCAAGCCGGTCGGTGCGCTGGAAATGAATTCGCGTGGCTTCATCTCGCCCTTCGGCCGCGAGGAGAAGGAACTGCTGTCGCACCGCATCGCCGAACACCTGTGGCTGACCGTGGGCGGCGAGGACAAGATCCTGCCGGCGGCGGTGGTCAACGACCTGCTCGAGCGCAAGCTGGAGGAGATCGAGGAGAAGGAAGGTCGCCGCCCCGGTGGCCGCGAGCGCAAGCGCATGAAGGACGACCTGCTGCATGAACTGCTGCCGCGCGCCTTCGTGAAGTCCTCGCGCAACGATGCCTTCATCGACCTGCAGCACGGCTATGTCGCGGTGGATACCTCCAGCCGCAAGACCGGCGAGTACTTCATGTCCGACATCCGCGGCCTGCTCGGCAGCTTCCCGGCGATGCCGCTGAACGCCGAAGTCGCGCCACGCTCGATCCTGACCGGCTGGATCGCCGGCGAGCCGCTGCCGACCGGCCTGAGCCTGGGCGAAGAGTGCGAGATGAAGGACCCGGCGGAGGGTGGCGCGGTGGTCAAGTGCCAGCACCAGGAACTGCGCTGCGACGAGATCGACAAGCACCTGGACGCCGGCAAGCAGGTGACCAAGCTGGCACTGATCTTCGAGGACAACCTGTCCTTCGTCATCGGCGACGACCTGATCGTGCGCAAGCTGAAGTTCCTCGACGGCGCCCTGGACCAGCTGGAGCATGCAGACGAAGACGGCCGCCGCGCCGAGTTCGACGCCCGCTTCGCCCTGCAGAGCGCCGAGATCCGTCGGCTGTTCCTGCTGCTGGAAGAAGCCTTCAAGCTCAGCAAGGCTGACTGAACAGGCACTGCGCGGGCCGCCGGTCATCCAGCGGCCCCGCGCAGCGCTATGCTGGGCACATGAGCCGCCTGCTGCGCCGCCTGATCAGCCCGACCCCGCCCGCCACCGTGCAGCGCGACACCGTCCGCCTGCGCCTGGACGATGCCGAGATCGAGGTACTGCGCGTGCGCGACCCGCGTGCGCGACGCATCAAGCTGAGCGTGGACGAACGCGGCGCACGCCTGACCCTGCCGCCACGCGCCAGCCTGGTGATGGGCGAGCGTTTCCTCGAACAGCACCGCGACTGGCTGGCGCTGCAGCTGCGCGTCTACCAGGACAACGGCCTGCCAGCACCGCTGCAGCCGGGCGAGGGCGGCATGCTGCCACTGCGTGGCGAGCTGCTGCCGGTGCGCTGGCAGGAAGGCCGCTTCGCTCGCCTGGAGATCGACGGGCACGGTGCCTGCCTGCAGTGGCCGACCCGTGCCGGCGACGCCACCCTGCGCCGCCTGCTGCGTGAGTTCTATGAAGCACAGACCCGCGCCGATGTCGGCCGCTGGCTGCCGAAGTACCTGCCGGGCCTGCCGCGCGCGCCCAGCCGCGTGCGGCTGAAGGTGATGTCCTCGCAATGGGGCTCGCTGGCCCCAGACGGCAGCATGGCGCTGGACCTGGCCCTCGTGCTGGGCCGCCCGGAGGCTTTCGAGTACGTGCTGGTGCACGAGCTGTGCCACCTGATCCAGGCCAACCACTCGCCCGCGTTCTGGCAGGAAGTGGAACAGCGCTTCCCGGCGTGGCGCGAACAGCGCGATTACTTCCAGCTGGAAGGCAGGCGCCTGAAGGCCATGCTCCGCCAGCTGCTGTAACGGTGGAGCCGAGCCCACGCTCGGCTGACGCGCGCAGCGCGGGGTTTCAGTCAGCCCGACGAGAAGCAGTCGAGCTAGCTCGACTCTACAAAGAGCGGCGCCCCGGATCCGGTAGAGCCGAGCCATGCTCGGCTCACGCGCGAAGCGCGGGAAAGCGCGCGCGTGCAGCGGCTCCCTCAGGCGGCATCCACTTGCAGATCCACGTATTCCGACAGCGCCCGGCAGGCCAGCAGCAGCCTGTCCCGCGCGTCGTCACCCAGGTGCTGGCTGATGTCGCCGTCCACGCGCACGCGCTCGATGGCATGCGCCAGCTCCAGCAGGAAGGTCAGCCCGGCATTGCCACGGTGGATGCGGGACAAGGCCACGCACTGCCCCGGTGTCCGCCCCGTGCGCTGCAATGGCTGGCCATCCGCGCCTTCGCAGTGGCCGATGCGCTGCAGGCAGCCCACCAGCGTGATGCCGTCGGTGGCCGTGTTGGCCGAGAGGGTGGTTTCCAGCGGCTGGGCGATCTCGTCGGGAAGCTGGTTGGCAGCCTCGCCCAGCGTGGCGAACAGGAAAGGGTAGCGATGGGCGCTCATGGCGGTCTCCTATGCAGGTTGCAGAGAGAGCCACCCCCGCAGCTGCGGGGTGGCGGACGATGCGTGGCTCCAATACCGGTGATCTGAAGGAAACCCGGCGGGCCGAAGCCCTCCACGCACCGCCCACCATAGACACGCAGACGGATTGCCAGCCGGCGTCGCCCACGGTGAATGAGCGACGCCAGCTGAAAAGCGTAAACAACCTTCAGATCAGAACGGGATTGAAGTCCCGCGCCACCGGAGTCCCGCGCCACCCGTTGTCGGTGGCTCGCCATGATCTGCACGCGGCGGCTGCGCAGCCAATGAGAAAAGTTGGAAAGTTTGCAGATCACCGCGGGCTGCCGTCCATGAATGATCCCGCCCGTAAACGTGCGAATCGCGACATCGCGCAGCGCCACCGAACGCACTGCGTAGAGCCGAGCCCACCCTAGGCTGACGCGCGCAGCGTGGGGTTTCCAGTCAGCCCGACGAGAAGCAGCCGAGCATGGGCTCGGCTCTACAGGAGCGCGCGCAGCCCACCCCGCCCGGCCAAGCCAAAACGCCAGTCGCCCGGCAGTCGACTCTACCGACCGTTGGCCGCAATCATGACCGGGCTGAGCGCAGCGCCGCCGCCGCCGCCCAGCGCGCCGCCACCCGCGGTGCGGTAATGCACACCGCCTGATCGGTCACCGTCGTCACCGCCCGCTCCAGCAGCTGGATATCGGCCTCATGCTGGCGCGCCACATGCGGATCCTCGAAGAAGATCGCGCGCTGGCAGCGACCCTCCAGCACCCGGTCGGCAATCTGCGCATCGCCGCCCATCGGGCCGCTCTGGTAGCGCGTCACCCACGGCGTATCGGTGGGCCAGCCGCGGCTCCACGCCAGCTCGTTGAGGCGCTGGCCGGTGGTGCCGGTGGCCACGCGCTCGCCGAAGCGGGCCAGCACGTCGAAATGTTCGTCGGCGAAGGCGAGCATCGCCGGCTTCATCGCATCGTGGGCGATCAGCGCCAGCGTCTGGCCTTCGAACGCATGCAGGTCATCAGCACCGGCATCGGCGGACAAGCCGGCGTGGACGCGTTCGATCTCGATCCAGTCGCGCGCGGTGGCCACGGTCGAAATAAACGGCTTGCCATGGATCACGCACTGCCGCTTGAGCGCGGTCGCCTCGGGAAACACCGACGACGGGTCGACCGGATCGATCAGGTAGATCGCGCCATCGAGGATGCGCTCCGGTCCCATGCCGACCACTTCGGCCACCAGCTTCATCAGGCCGCCCTGGCGGCCGTAGGGATAGCGATGCAGACCCGCATAACCGGACAGGAAGCCATTGCGCTCGATCGCGTCGTGGGTACGGCCGACCGCATGCAGGGACACGCCCAGCTCGCGCAGACCCGGCTCGCTGGCACGCAGCCAGCGGAACAACGCAGCATGCGCGTCATGGTGGTGCAGGCGGTTGGCGGCCAGGCCGATGCGCATCGTGGGCGTCCTCAGTGGTGGAAGCGGCAGTGTATGTCGCTATCAGTATCACTTAAGCGATTTGCAATTTTCCTCATTGTCGCTGCGGGGCGCGTCGCTAGCGTGACAGGTGGCCGCTGCTTCGTGCAGCCGCGTGTCCGGCCTGCGGCCTGAGGAGTAATCGTGAGTGTCGCTGGTTGTCCTGATGTCGCCGCCGCGCGCCGCCGCTGGCGATATGGCGGCGTGCTGCTGGCCCTGCTGGTGGCGTTGCCGGTGCGCGCCGATGACTGCAGCGGCCCGCTGCGGCTGGTGCATGCCTCGGCGCCGTCGTCGGTACCCGCCGGCCAGGCCGGGGCGGTGCACGGGGGCATCGCCGCGATGCTGGCCGCGCTGCGCACCGCCGAGCCATCGCTGCAGGTGCAGCCGGTGGCCGCCGACCTGCTGGGCGAGGGCCCGCTGCCGGCCGGCACGCAGGCGGTGCTGGGCTGGTCGCGTGGGCAGCTGCCTCCAGAGTGGCCGGCCAGCGCCACCTACCTCGAGATACCGCAGGTGATCGTACGCCGCCGCGATGCCCCGCCGATCCTCGACCTGGGCGGGCTGCGCGGGCAGACCGTGGCCACGCCCGATCCGGCATCGCTGTCGCCCCTGTTGCAGCGGCAGGCGCCCGGCGCGCTGCTGCTGCCACCGGCACCGGTGGCCACCGCCCTGCGCCTGCTGGCGGCCTCGCAGGTGGATGCGGTGGTGGCCAACCTGGTCGACGTCGAGCGCCTGCTGCGGGAGGGCCACGACAACGCGCTGCAGGTCGCTGCGCCAGCCGGCTTCGACGATGCCCTGGTACTGGCCACGACGCCGGCCTGCCGGCACTGGCTGGCCGTGTTCGACCCTCAGCTGGCACCGCTGTCCAGCGTGCGCGGCATCGCCTTGGCCACAGCGGGCAAATCTGCATCGAGGCCGGCGGACATACCGATGCCGACGTGGCTGCGCGGCCTCGCCGCCGCTTTGCTGGTCCTGCTCGGGCTGGGCCTGGTGCATGCCCTCGGTTACTGGCGGCTGCACCGCGAAGCGCAGCGCCGTCATGCCCTGCAGCAGCGCCTGCAGGAGGTCAGCGCGGGGCTGCCGGCAGTGGTCTATCGGACCCGGCGCAGCGCCACGGGCGAGTACAGCGTGCTCTACCTGACCGGCGACGTGCAGGCGCTGTTCGGCATGAGCGTGGACACCGCGCGCGTCGAGCACTGGCGGCTGCTGGCGGCCGTGCACCCGGAGGATCGCGGACCGGTGATGGCCCATGTCGACGCGGCGGCGCTGGTGCGCGGGCCGATCGACGTCACCTTCCGCGCCCGCGGGCGGATGGGCTGGCGATGGGTGCGTTCGCACGGGCGGCCGGTGGCCTGCAGCGACGGCGATGCCAGCGGCGTCGAATGGACCGGCTACTGGATGGACGTGACCGAGGCGCAGATGCGTGCGGCCACCTTGAACGATGCACGGCGCGAAGCCGAGCAGGCGGTGGTGGCCAAGGCCCACTTCCTGGCCAGCATGAGCCAGGAGATCGGTGCGCCGATGAACACGCTGATGAGCATGCTCGACGATCTGGCAGAGACGTCGCTGGATCCGCGCCAGCGGGAGCTGCTGGCCACCCTCGACGAGGCGGCCGCGATGCTGCGGCAGATCCTCGCCGAGGTGCTGGACAGCGAGCGGCAGCGTGAGGGCGGCCGTTCATCCCAGGCGGTGCCGACCGATCTGGCCGCGCTGCTGCGGGGCGTGCAGCGTCTGCTGGCGCCGCTGGCCGCAAGCAAGGGTCTGCATCTGCACTGCGTGCTGGACCCGGCGCTGCAGGCCGGCTCACTGGTCGACGGCCTGCGCCTGAGGCAGATCCTGTTCAACCTGGCGGGCAACGCGCTCAAGTTCACCGCGCACGGCGGGGTCGAGCTGCGCCTGCAGGTGCTGCGCCAGGCGGCTGCCGGCCAGCATCTGCGGCTGCAGGTGGCCGACACCGGCGTGGGTATCAGCCCGGCGCGGCAGCGGGCGGTGTTCGCGCCTTATACGCAGGCCGAGGCCTCGACCACCCGCCGCTTCGGTGGCAGTGGCCTGGGCCTGGCCATCTGCCGCGAGCTGGCCGCCGCGCTGGGCGGCGAACTGCAGCTGCACAGCGTCCCCGACGAGGGCACCACCGTCAGCCTGGACCTGTACCTGCCTGCGTGCGACGCCCCTCCAGCGTCGGCGCTACAGGCCGTACAGGCCACGGCCGTGGGCGGATCAGTGCGCCAGTAGGCGCACGATGCTGGCGGCGGCGTCGCGGCCTTCGGCCACGGCGGTCACCACCAGGTCCGCACCGCGCACGGCATCGCCACCGGCGAACAGGCGCGGGTGCGAGGTCTGGTACGGCAGGCGGTCCTTGCCACCGGCAACGATGCGGCCATTGGACTGGCCTTCCACACCGTGCTCGGACAGCCACGCCGGCAGCGTCGGCGAGAAGCCGAACGCGATGATCACCACGTCCGCTTCCAGCAGCGATTCACTGCCCTCGATCGGCACCGCGTTCTGGCGGCCATTGGCATCGGGTTCGCCGAGACGGGTCTCGACCACGGTCACGCCGATCACTTCGTCATCGGCACCGGCTTCGATCGACAGCGGCTGGCGGTTGAACAGGAAACGCACGCCCTCCTCGCGCGCGTTGGCCACTTCGCGCGCGCTGCCGGGCATGTTCGCCTCGTCGCGGCGGTAGGCGCAGGTCACCTTGGCCGCACCCAGGCGCACCGCGCTGCGCACGCAGTCCATGCCGGTGTCGCCGCCGCCGAGCACGACCACGCGCTTGCCGTTGAGGTCGGGCAGGGCGATGGTGTCTTCCCAGCCGGCAATCGGCCGGCCCTTCGGATCATCGCCGCTGACGATGCGGCTGTTCTGCACCAAAAACGGCAGCGCCGGCAGCACGCCCTTCAGGTCCTGGCCGTCCAGGCCACCATCGGTGTAGCGGTAGGCGCCGGTGCCGACGAACACCGCATCGTGGCTGTCCAGCAGCTGCTGCACGCTGACATCGCGGCCGATCTCCACGCCCAGGCGGAACTGCACACCCATGCCCTCCAGCACCTCGCGGCGGCGGTGGATCACGTCCTTGTCCAGCTTGAAGCTGGGGATGCCGAACTGCAGCAGGCCGCCGATCTGTTCGTAGCGGTCGTAGACCACGGCGGTGATGCCGGCGCGCGCCAGGCGGTCGGCGCAGGCCAGGCCGGCCGGACCGGCACCGATCACCGCCACGCTCTGGCCGGTGGGCTGCACCGCGTCCAGGTCGGGGCGCCAGCCGCTGGCCAGCGCGGTATCGACGATGTACTTCTCCACCGCACCGATGGTCACCGCGCCGAATTCCTCCAGCGTGCAGCTGCCTTCGCACAGACGGTCCTGCGGGCAGACGCGGCCGCACACTTCCGGCAGCGGGTTGGTGCTGTGGCACAGGGTGGCAGCTTCGTGGATGCGGTTTTCCTGCACCAGCTGCAGCCACTGCGGAATGGCGTTGTGCACCGGGCACTTCCAGCTGCAGTACGGGTTGCCGCAGTCCAGGCAGCGGCCGGCCTGGTACTGGGCGTCTTCCTTGCCGAACTTGCCGTACAGCTCACCCCAGTCGCCGGAGGTGCGCAGTTCGACCGGGATGCGCTGCGGCATGGTCCGGGGCAGATCGAGGAACTGGAATGCTTGCTTGCGGCTCATGGCGGGCTCTGGAATGCGGGGAGGGACGTTGCCGGCCAGCGGCCGGCACTACCGGAAAACATCACGCGGCGCGTCGCAGGGTTTCCGTCAGCGACTCGATGCTGGCGGCCTTGGGTTTGACCAGCCAGAACTTGCCGATGTAATCGCGGAACTCGTCCATGATCTGCTGGGCCCAGATACTGCCGGTCAGCTCGCGGTGGCGGCCGATCAGGCGGTGCAGGTGCTGGCGGTAGTTCTCGAAGCCCTCGGCCGACACGCGGTGGATGTCGATCAGCTCGTGGTTGTAGCGGTCGACGAAATCGCGGTCGACGTCCAGCACGTAGGCCAGGCCACCGGTGAAGCCGGCGCCGAAGTTCAGGCCGACCTTGCCCAGCACCAGCACCACGCCATCAGTCATGTACTCGCAGCAGTGGTCACCGGCACCTTCCACCACCGCCAGCGCGCCGGAATTGCGCACTGCGAAGCGCTCGCCCGCGCGGCCGGCGGCAAACAGCTCGCCACCGGTGGCGCCGTACAGGCAGGTGTTGCCGATGATGGCGGTACTGCGGGCCTCGAAGCGCGCGCCGCGCGGCGGGCGCACCACCAGGCGGCCGCCGGCCATGCCCTTGCCGACGTAGTCGTTGGCTTCGCCTTCCACTTCCAGGTGCAGGCCGCCGACGTTGAATGCGCCGAAGCTCTGCCCGGCGCTGCCACGGAAGCGCAGTTCCAGCGGCGCCTCGGCCATGCCCTGGTTGCCGTGCGCGCGGGCCACGGCACCGGCCAGGCGGGTGCCGATGCTGCGGTCGGTGTTGTGGATCAGGAAGCGGTGCTCGCCGCCCTGCTTGTGCTCGATGGCCGGCGCCAGCAGGCCGTCCATCTGCGTGGCCAGGCTGTCCGGCGATTCGTACAGGCGCTGCGCGGCGCAGTGGCTGCCTTCGTAGCGGGCATCAGCCAGCAGGCGCGACAGGTCCACGCGCACGCCATCGCGCGGCGCGGCCTCGATCTGCCGCAGCAGGTCGGTGCGGCCGACGATCTCTTCCAGCGAACGCACGCCCAGATAGGACAGCCAGCCACGCACTTCCTCGGCCAGCAGGCGGAAGAAGTTCTCCACGCGCTCGGGCTGGCCGGTGAAGTGGTTCTCGCGCAGGCGCTCGTCCTGGGTGGCCACGCCGGTGGCGCAGTTGTTGAGGTGGCAGATGCGCAGGTACTTGCAGCCCAGCACGATCATCGGTGCAGTACCGAAACCGAAGCTGTCGGCACCCAGCAACGCGGCCTTGACCACGTCCAGGCCGGTCTTCAGGCCGCCGTCGGTCTGCAGCAGGGTGCGCCCGCGCAGGTCGTTCGCCAGCAGCGCCTGGTGCGCTTCGGCCACGCCCAGTTCCCACGGCACGCCGGCATAGCGGATCGAGCTGACTGGTGAAGCGCCAGTGCCGCCGTCATGGCCGGAAATGGTAATCAGGTCCGCGCCGGCCTTGACCACGCCGGCGGCAATCGTGCCCACGCCGGCATGGCTGACCAGCTTCACCGACACCAGCGCGGTCGGGTTGACCTGCTTGAGGTCGTAGATCAGCTGGGCCAGGTCTTCGATGGAATAGATGTCGTGGTGCGGCGGCGGCGAGATCAGGCCGATGCCCGGCTTGGCATAGCGCAGGCGGGCGATCAGTTCATTGACCTTGTGGCCGGGCAGCTGACCGCCTTCGCCGGGCTTGGCGCCCTGTGCGACCTTGATCTGCAGCACCTCGGCATTGACCAGGTATTCGGCGGTGACGCCGAAGCGGCCCGAGGCCACCTGCTTGATCTTGCTGCGGCGCTGCGTGCCGTAGCGCGCCGGGTCTTCGCCACCTTCGCCGGAATTGCTGCGGCCGCCGAGGCGGTTCATGGCGATGGCCAGCGCTTCATGCGCTTCCGGCGACAGTGCGCCGAGGCTGATGGCGGCGGTGTCGAAGCGCGGGAAAAGCGTGCTGGTTGGGGCGACCTCGTCCAGCGGCGTCGGCGTGGCCGCCGGCACCAGTTCCAGCAGGTCGCGCAGTGCCGACGGCGGCCGGGCATGCACGGCATCGCAGTACTGCTGCCACGCACGCGGGTCACCGCTGCGCGCCGCGCGCTGCAGGGTGGTCACCACGTCCGGGTTGTACATGTGGTATTCGCCGCCGTGCACGTACTTCAGCAGGCCGCCGACATCCACGCCCTGCTGCGCATCCCAGGCCTGCGCGCACAGCTCGCGTGCATCGGCATCCAGGCGCGCGAAGCCGGCGCCACCGATGCGCGAGGCGGTATCGGGGAAGCACAGCGCGACCACCTCCGGTTCCAGGCCGATGATCTCGAACAGCTGCGCACCGCGGTAGCTGGCCACGGTACAGATGCCCATCTTCGAGATGATCTTCGACAGGCCCTTGTACACGCCCTTGCGGTAGCGGCGGCCGATCTGCGACTGCTCGCCGCCCTTGCTGAGCTTGAGGATGCCGCGGCGGCCCAGGTCGAACAGGGTCTGGTAGGCCAGGTACGGGTACACCGCGGTGGCGCCGAAGCCGAGCAGGCAGGCCATGTGGTGCGGGTCGCGCGCGGTGCCGGTCTCGACGATCAGGTTGACGTCGCAGCGCAGGCCCAGGTGCGAGAGGTGGTGGTGGATGGCGCTGGTGGCCAGCAGGGCGTGCACCATCGGCCGCCCGGCCACCGGGTAGCGGTCGGACAGCAGCAGCATCACCATGCCCTCGCGCGCAGCCTGTTCGGCCTCGGCGCAGATGCGCTCGATGCCGGCGCGCAGGCCTTCGTCCTCGCTGTAGGACAGGTCGAGCAGGCGGTTGGCCTGCACGTACTGGTCCATCTTCAGCAGCTGGCGCAGCTTGCGCTGGCTCAGCACCGGCGAGTTGAGGATGACGTGGTTCACCGTCTCCGGGCCGGCATGGAAGATGTTGGTCTCCTTGCCGAGCTGGGTGGACAGGGACATCGCGCAGTCTTCGCGCAACGGATCGATCGGCGGGTTGGTCACCTGCGCGAACGCCTGGCGGAAATAGTCGTACAGCGGACGGCTGCGCTGGCTGAGCACGGCCATCGGCGTGTCATCCCCCATCGAGCCGGTGGCTTCCTGCTCGGTCTCGGCCAGCGGCCGCAGCACCTGCTCCACTTCCTCGCTGCTGAGCTGGTACAGCTTGTGGTAGCTGCGCAGGGTGCCCTCGTCGAAGGGCTCTTCCACCAGCGACGGATCGATCAGTTCGGTCTGCAGGTAGGTGACGCCCTGCTGCAGCCACTGCTTGTACGGCGCGCGGCCACGGTTGATGCGGTCGATGGCTTCCGAATCGAGCAGGTCGCCGCGCTTGAGGTCGATGGCGATCATTTCGCCCGGGCCGAGCTTGCCCTTGCGCACCACGCGCTCGGTCGGCACTTCCCACACGCCTGCTTCGGAGGCGACCAGGAAGTGGCGGTCGGCGGTCAGCATCCAGCGCGCCGGGCGCAGGCCGTTGCGGTCCAGCGTACACACCGCATAGCGGCTGTCGCAGGCGACGATGCCGGCCGGGCCGTCCCACGGCTCGCTGTTCAGGCCATGGAACTCATAGAACGCAGCCAGGTCGGGATCCTTGAACTCCAGCGACTGGGTCGCCGGCGGCACCAGGATGCGCAGCGCCTGGATCAGTTCCATGCCACCGGACACCATCAGCTCCAGCATGTTGTCCAGGCTCTGCGAATCGGAGCCGTGCATGGAGATGACCGGATCGAACTCGGCGATGTCGAAGCGCGGGGTCTTCCACACCTTGCTGCGCGCCTGCGCCCAGCGGCGGTTGCCCTCGATGGTGTTGATCTCGCCGTTGTGGGCGAGCATGCGGAACGGGTGCGCCAGCGGCCAGCGCGGCAGCGTGTTGGTGGAGAAGCGCTGGTGGAACACGATGGCGCTGGAGGCCAGTTCGCGGCGCTGCAGGTCCGGGAAGAAGCGGCTCAGCTTGTCCGGCAGGACCATGCCCTTGTAGCTGATCGCATTGGGGCTGAGGGTGGTGACGTAGTAATCGGCATGCCCGCGAAGCTGCTGTTCGCTGCGGCGGCGGGCCAGGAACAGGGCGAGCGCGAAGCCGCCGTCATCCTGGCCGACACCGGCGTCGACGAACACCTGTTCGATGCGCGGCAGCGTATCGCGGGCCAGCTGGCCGCAGACGCTGTCATCGATGGGCACCTCGCGCCAGCCGGCAACCTTGCAGCCGACGGCTTCCACCTGCGCCTGCAGCTGCGTGCGGCAGGCCTGCGCGGCCTCGGCATCGTGCGGCAGGAACACCAGGCCGGCGGCGAAGCGCGCGCCCACGGCGATGCCCGCTTCGCTGGCCAGCAGTTTCAGGAAGGCATCGGGGCGGCGCAGCAGCAGGCCGCAGCCATCGCCGGTCAGCCCGTCGGCGGCGACACCACCACGGTGGGTCATGCGCGAAAGCGCGGCGATGGCGGTGTCGACCAGCAGGCGTGAGGGTTGGTCGTCAAGCTGGGCGACCATGCCGAAGCCACAGGCATCGCGCTCGGAGCGCGGGTCGTAAAGCCCTTGGCGGTTGCGGGGGGCCATCTCTACCTCGATGCGTAATGAAATGAGCAGGGACACTCGTGCCCGCTCAATCCCTGGAGCGCATCATGAGGCCACCGGATGCCTCGACTAGATCACAGTTGTTGCAACGCCGCAATACACGGTTGCGCGTGCAACCAAAACGCCGGCAAACCCTTGCCGGCGTTGGTTTTCACTCAGCCGCAGCGGGCACCGCTGACCAGCCCCTTTTCATCCACTTCGATGTTCAGGCGATCGCCCAGGAACTCCATCGTGGCTACGTCATTGGGCTTGAGCACGCGCACCTGGCTGGCGGCGGCATCTTCCTGGGCCTGCTTGCCCAGCGCGTCGGTGTAGGCTTGGCCGACCAGGCTCTGTACCTGGCTGGCATCGCAGGTGCCGGCCGGCGGTGCTTCGATGGCCTTGCCGGCTTCATCGGCCGGGGCCTTGGCGGCTTCGGCGGCCTGCTGGGCGTGGGCGGTGGCCGAATCCTGCTCATCCAGCGCCGGTGCCTGGCAGGCGGACAACGCCAGCACGGCCGGCAGCAACAGGACAGAGAGCGAACGGGCGCGAATCTGGAACGACATCATGACTCCGGAAGAGAAGGGACCGTGAAGACCCGAGCATAGCCGCGAAGCTCCCCTCACGTGTTTGTCTTGCGTTATTGACGTGGCCACGCCGCGCCGATCGCCACACTGTCAGCATGCCTATTGCCCCCACCCCCGAACGACAGGCCGCACGCGCGGCGGGCCTGCGCTATGTCGATGACACCCAGCCCGGCATCAGCCGGCGCCGCGCAGGCAAGGGCTTTGCCTACCGGGACGCTGATGGCCACGCGGTGCGCGATGCCGCCACGCTCCAGCGCATCCGAGCGCTGGCCATCCCGCCGGCCTACAACGCCGTGTGGATCTGCGCGCATGCCAACGGCCACCTGCAGGCCACCGGCCGCGATGCGCGCGGGCGCAAGCAGTACCGCTATCACGCCGACTGGGCGGCAATGCGTGATTCGGGCAAATTCGACCGCACCATCGCCTTCGGCGAAGCGCTGCCTGCCCTGCGCCGCAGACTCAGCCGCGATCTCAAGCAGCGTGGTTACCCGCGCGAGAAGGTGCTGGCGGTAGTGGTCGCGCTGCTGGCCGACACTCTGGTGCGGGTGGGCAATGAAACCTATGCCAAGGAAAACAAGTCCTATGGCCTGACCACGCTGCGCAACCGTCACCTCGACCTGCTGCGCGGGGGCCGCGTGCGCATGCGCTTCCGCGGCAAGTCGGGGCAGCTGCATGAGGTGACTGTCGGCGACCGCCGCCTGGGCACCTTGGTGCGCGGCGTGCAGCAGTTGCCAGGGCAGGCGCTGTTCCAGTACCGCGACGACGACGGTGTCGTGCAGCCGGTCGATTCCGGTGCGGTCAATGACTACCTGCGCGAGGTAATGGGCGAGGACTTCACCGCCAAGGATTTCCGCACCTGGGGCGGCACCCTGGCGGCGGTACAGACCTTCGCCGCCACCGAGCTGCCCGAGCCGTCCAGTCAGCGGGCGCTGGCCAAGGCGCAGCGCGAGGTGGTGTGCCAGGTGGCCGCGCGGCTGGGCAATACGCCGGCGGTCTGCCGCAAGGCCTATATCGACCCGTGCGTATTTGCCGGCTGGGAACGTGGCGAACTGTCCGCGCTGGCCGGTCTGCGCGGCCCACGACAGTGGGAGCAGGCCACGCTGAAGGTGCTGCGCCGGGCGCGGCGGTTGGCCAAGCGCCGCGCCTGAGGTCCTGGTAGCGTCGAGCGTGCTCGACGGCGGTTACCCGCAGTAAATGGCGGTGATGTTGTTGGTACGGCCGGTTTCGATCGTCAGGCGGTCACCGCCTTCCTGTGCCGCACCCGCCGCCGGATCGGCATTGCCGCTGGCGGTGTTGCCGCTGCGCTCTCGGCTGCCGCGCAGAACCTGCACGTGCAGGCTGTCGCTGTCCACGCGGGCGCGTTCGATGGTGACTGCCGAGGCAGCCAAACCAACCGCGCCGCGCACCATGTTGGTGTGGCACTGGCCGGAAATCACGCCATCGATCGGCTGGACCTGGGCAACCGGGCTGCTGCTGCAGGCGGCAAGGGCGAAGCAGGCGGCGGCGGTGGCAATTGCATGTTTCATCTGGGCATTCCTCGTGTCCTGGCTTGAAGAGTGCGACGACACGCGTGGTGGCGGAATGAATGCCGTGCACGCGATGGACACGGTGCGCTCACCGCCGCCCACAGTGCGGGTAGGGACACTGCACGAGCGGCGCACGCCGCCCCCCGGTAGTGCCGGCCGCTGGCTGGCGACCCCATTCCCTCCCGAGGAGACCTGCATGGCCACCACCAAGAAGACCCCCGCCCGCCGCAAGGCATCGCCCAAGGTGCGCAAAGGCAGCACCACGCCGAAAACCGTTGCCGAAACCGACCGCCCGCGCGTGGTGAAGACCGCCACCCGCAAGGCTGCCGGCAGCGACCCGCGCGCGGCGCGCGTGGCATCGCGACAGCGGCGCCTGCAGGACCAGGAGAAGGCCAAGGACGCACGCGCAACCAGGAAGGCGGCGAAGAAGACCGCCACCCAGGCTGGTGCGCGCAGGCAGCCGGAAACGATGCCGGCCCAGCACCTGGCCAAGCCCGGCCATGAACACGCACTCGAACTTGCGCCGCGCTTCCTCGCCCCGGACTACGTCGGCAGCGGCAAGCTGCAGGGCATGCGCGCGATCATCACCGGCGGTGATTCCGGCATCGGCCGCGCCGTGGCCGTGCTGTTCGCCCGCGAAGGCGCCGACGTGGCGGTACTGCATCTGGACGAAGCCGAGGATGCGGACATCACCCGCCAGCACGTGGAACGCGAAGGCGGGCGCTGCGTGGTGATCGCCGGTGACGTACGCGATCCGCGCTTCTGCAACAAGGCGGTAAAGCAGGTGGCGAAGGCGTTCGGCGGCATCGACATCCTGGTCAACAACGCGGCGTTCCAGCTGCATTGCGAGCGTCTGGAAGACCTGGAAGACGCGCACCTGCAGGAAACGCTGCAGACCAACATCGGCGGCTACATCCAGATGGCACGGGCGGTGCTGCCGCATCTGGGCGAGGGCGCCAGCATCATCAACACCGGCTCGGAAACCGGCCT
This sequence comes from Stenotrophomonas sp. STEN054, assembly GCF_056854535.1. Lineage (NCBI taxonomy): Bacteria > Pseudomonadati > Pseudomonadota > Gammaproteobacteria > Lysobacterales > Lysobacteraceae > Stenotrophomonas > Stenotrophomonas sp. STEN054. The sequence goes on from NZ_JBXFWG010000027.1 coordinate 28,998, forward strand.
GTTCGGCAGCAAGGCACTGGTCGACTACTCGGCAACCAAGGGCGCCATCCATGCCTTCACCAAGGCGCTGGCCAGCCAGCTGCTGCCGCGTGGCATCCGGGTCAACTGCGTGGCGCCGGGACCGGTGTGGACGCCGCTGAACCCGGCAGACAAGCCGGCCGAGGACGTGGCCGAGTTCGGCAAGAACAGTGACATGGGGCGCGCCGCGCAGCCGGAAGAGCTGTCACCTGCCTATGTGTTCCTCGCCTCGCCAGCCTGTGCCAGCTACATCAGCGGGGTCATCCTGCCGGTGATGGGCGGGCCGCACGGATGACGCGCCGAGTCTGCCCGATATGGCCGTCGGCACGGCCGATGCTCCGGTAGTGCCGGCTGCTGTCCGGCAACCTCAGGGCACGGTCTCCCCACGCCCATAGAGATCGGCGATGCGCGGAATGAACCGCTGGGGGTTGGCACCGACCAGGTTGGTCAGCACCACCACCGCCACGCCGCGGTCGGGGTAGACGATGAAGGCCGAGCGCGCGCCGCCGATGCCGGCAACCTGACGGTCCGGCACCGCCTGCAGCACTGGCCAGCCGGCGGCCCACGGGCCGGCCCGGCCATCGGCGAGCGGCTCGGCCGTCCACATGCGCGTGCGCGCGGGCTCGCCAAGCAGGCGGCCGTCGGCCAGCGCGGCCAGCCAACGGGCGGTGTCATCGGCGGTGGTCAGGATGCCGCCGCCTGCCCAGAGGCTGGGTGGCACGTCGTAAAACCAGTGCGACAGCCGTGTCGGCGTGTCAGCGGCTTCGGTCGCGCGCGGCGCGAGGCTGTACATCGTCGCCGCATCGGGCACCAAGTCGTAGCTGTCGCCGAAGGTGGTGCGGTCCATCCCGACCGTGCCGAACTGGCTGCTGGCGAGGAAGCGTTCGTAGGGCATGCCCGATTGCCGCGCGATGATCCGCGCCAGCAGCAGGTAGTTGGTCTGGTTGTAGGCGAAGCGCTGGCCGGGTGCAGCATCCATCGGCCGCGCGGTCACGGCCTGCCAGGCCTGCGCCTCGGTACCTCCACCCAGCAGGCCATGTTCATCGAGAATGTCCGGCAGGCCCGAGGTGTGCGCGAGCAGCTGGCGCACGCGAACGTTCTGCCAGGCCGGCGGCAGCGCATCGAGATAGCGCGCCAGCGGCGCATCCAGATCCAGCCTGCCCTGCTGCGCCAGCTGCGCGACCGCCACGCCGGTGAAGGCCTTGGTGGCCGAGTTCAGCGGGAAGCGCGTGCTGCGCGTGGCGGCGATGCCGTTTTCCACGTTGGCCAGGCCGAAGGCTTCGGACAGCACGACCTGGCCGCCCTTGACCACGGCCACCTGCAGGCCGGGGATGCGCTCGTCCTGCATGGTCTGGCGGATCAGGCGGCGTGCCTGTTCGTTGGCGGCATCAGGGCCGGGCGGAGCGGCGGCCACTGGCAGGGCGGCGAGAAGCAGCAGAAGGACGGTCAGCGTTGGGCGGAACATGCGCATTCCCGGCGGGGTGTCGGAGATCGGATGCGCAGGGCGGGCAGAAGGTTTAAGCCGTTCACCTGCCCCTGCCGTTCGTCGGCCCATGACTTCCGGGGGGTTGACTACAGTTGTCGTCACGCAGACAGTGACGACACGTGTAGTCAAGGGAGGTGTGTCATGCGTGGCAAGACCATCGGGGACCAGGAGCTGGCCCTGCTGCAGTACATCGATGAACATGCGCCGGCCAGTGTCGGCGAGGTCGCCAGTGGCTACGGCGAGGCCCGCGGGCTGGCCCGTTCAACCGTGCTGACGATGATGGAGCGGCTGCGCGCCAAGGGGTATCTTCAGCGCGAGCAGCAGGAGGGCGTCTACCGCTACCAGGCCACCCGTGGCCCGGAGAGCGTGCTGCAGGGCGCCGTGGCCCAGTTCGTCGACAACACCCTGCAGGGCTCGGTGTCGCCGTTCGTGGCCTACCTGTCGCAGCGCCAGGAAGTCAGTGACAACGAGCTGGCCGAACTGGAAGCACTGGTCGCCCAACTCCAATCGCGTCGCCACGAGGGCTGAGCCATGGACACCACGATGCTGATTTCCCTGCTGGAACGACTGGGCTGGACCAGCCTGCAGACCGTGCTGCTGGTGGCCCTGGTGTACGGCCTCTGCCGCGCCTTGCCCTCGCTGTCGGCCAGCACCCGCTGCCGCATGTGGTGGCTGGTGTCGCTGCAGGCGGTGCTGGGCCTGTTCTGGAGCCAGCCGCTGCAGCTGGCCTGGCTGCCGGCGCCGCAGGCGGTGGCAATGAGCGCCACCGACCTGGCCGCCGATGCGATCCATCCGATGGCGCCGGAACTCTCCGCGAACCTGGCCACCGCGCCGATCGACCAGGCCCACGACATCGCCGCGTCGATCGGCAGCGGCGTATCGCCGATGGCCTGGTGGGCGATGGCGCTGGCCGCGCTGTGGCTGTCCGGCGTGCTGGTGATGGCGTGGCGCACCTTCGCTGAGTGGCGCCAGTGCCGCGCGCTGCTGGCTGCCTCGCACCCCTGCGAAGACGCTGCCCTGGTGCAGGCGCTGCAGCTGGCTGCCGATGCCCACGGCCTGCGCCGCGCACCGCGCCTGTGGATGAGCGGGCGGGTGGACGCGCCGCAGCTGGTCGGCCCGCTGCGCCCGGTTCTGTTGCTGCCGGCCGGTGCCAATGCCCTGCAGGGCGATGCGCTGGATCTGGCGCTGACCCACGAGCTGCAGCACATGCAGCGCCGTGACCTGCAGTGGGGTCTGCTGCCCGCGCTAGCGCAGCACCTGTTCTTCTTCCATCCGCTGCTGCGCCTGGCCGTGCGCGAATACGCCCAGGCCCGCGAGGAAGCGGTGGATGCAGCCGTGGTCGGCCAGCACGGTGCCAGCCGCCACGCCTACGGCCGCCTGTTGCTGCAGCTGGGTGTGGCGCCGCAGCCGCACCTGGGCGTGGCCAGTGCCGCGCCGAGCACCACCAGCCTGAAGCGCCGCCTGATGAGCCTGCAGCCGCGTCGTGCCTGCCCGCGCATCCTCGCCATCGGCCTGACCGCCGTGGTGGTTGCGGTGGGCGTGGCGCCGATGCGCCTGGTGGCCGCCCCGGCCCCGCCGGCGCCGCCCGCACCGCCGAAGGTTTTCCCTGCACCGCCCGCGCCGCCGGCCGCGCCCTCTGTGCCGGCCTCCGCCACCCCGGTGGTAATACCCGCGCCGCCTGCCGCACCGGTGGTCCCCGCTGCGCCGCCCGCACCTCCGGCGCCCCCTGTGGACGACGAGGACGGCGACGACAGCTACACCACCGTGGGCGAGCTGCACTTGGGCAACGATCTGGAACGTGGCCACGTGCTGATCGACCATGGCCGCAGCTATGCCAGCGCCACGATCGACGACATCCAGCAGGCCCGCCGTGATGTCGGCCGCGACGGCCCGGTGCTGTGGTTCCGCGAAGGCAGCAAGCGCTATGCCGTGCGTGATCCGGCCCTCATCCAGCCGCTGCAGCGCGTCTATGCACAGTCGGCCGAACTGGGCCGCCAGCAGGGCGAGCTCGGCCGTGAACAGGGCGCCCTGGGGCGCCAACAGGGTGAACTGGGCCGCAAGCAGGCCGTGCACGCCCGCGAAATCAGCCGTGTGGCGACGCAGGCGGCCAGCCGCGCGGTGCGCGAGAGCGACATCAACCGCCAGGCCGCAGCAGAGGCGGCGAGAGCCGCGAGCGGTTCGATGGATGACGCCGCGGTTGCCCACCAGGCTGCGGCCGAGGTGCGCCGTGCCATGCAGGAGGTGCAGCTGACGCAGGACACGCACAGCCGCGACATCAGTGAACTGGCCAACCAGCAGGCGCAGTTGGGTCTGCGCCAGGCCGCGCTGGGCAGCCAGCAGGCGGAACTGGGTGAACGCCAGGCGCAGCTGCAGGCACAGGCATCGGCACAGGCGAAGCAGGTGATCGCCCGCGCCATGGCCAGCGGCAAAGCCCAGCAGCTCTGACAGCGCGGTCACGCCGGGCCATGCCCGGCGAGCGCAGCGGCGCGTATGCGAATGGAACCCGCCGGGCATGGCCCGGCGCTACCGCATCAACCGCAGCTGGCGCGTTCGATCCGGTTCTGTTCGTCCACGTGCACGGTCACGCGGTCCTGGCGGAAATCCATCGTCACGGCCATGCCCGGCTTCACCACGCGTGCGTTTCGCGCGCCGCTGTCGGCCACCAGCTTCTTGATCGTGGCCTCGTCGGCGGTCTTGCCGGTGAAGGCTTCCAGCGCCTCGGGGCGGCACTCATGCGTGCCCTCGGCACCCTTGGCCGGCAGGTGGCCTGTGTCGGCGGTGCTGTTGGTACCGGCATGGCTGCAGGCCGCCAGCGGCAGGATGCTGGCCAGCAGCAACAGGGTGGTAGGGCGCATGGGCACGGCTCCGGTGAAGGGACAGCGGGCAGTGTCGCCGTTGCGCGTGTCAGTGGTGTCAACGCCGCCTGAACCCGCGCGCGCTCAGGGCTGCACCAGCGCCAGCGTTTCGCGCTCGCGCTGTTCCTCGCGGATCAACCGCTGCAGCAGCAGGGCCAGGGTCACCACGTCCTGGTGGTTGTGGTCGGCCACGCGGCGCAGGTTCACTGCATCGCCGCCGCGCAGGTAACGCAGCCATGCCGCAGGCGCTTCCGAACCCGGCAGGTCATCTTCGCGCACCACGCGCAGCAGCTGGCGTTCAATCGTGGAGAGCTTGCAGTTCTCCCAGCTGCCGCGATAACGCCGGCGGGTGGGGTAGAGCAAGTCCACATGGTCCAGCGCGGTGATCGGGTCGCGCTGCCGGGCCAGCCGGTAGCGGGCCTTCAGCAGCGGCGCATCGTAGCTGCGGCCGTTGTAGCTGCAGAACACGGTGGACGGCTGCAGCCAGCTGGCGAAGGTGGCCAGCATCGCGTCCTCGGCGGCCATGGTGGACATCAGCAGCTGGCGGATGCGCAGGCCTTGGCCGCGCTGCGGGCAGGCATGCCAGTCCGCAGCGCCGATCATGAAGGCGCGGGTGCCGGTGCCACCGGCCAGGCCGGTGGTTTCAGTATCGAAGAACAGCAGGTCGCGCGCGGCCACGTGCTCGCCGTCGCGGCGGGCGAAATCCAGCGACAGTGGCTGCGGGGGAATCGCCTGCGCCTGCAGTGATTCGATCAGCAACAGGCCCGGTGCGATTTCTTCGCCGGGCAGCTGCCGGTCCTGCGCGCTGGCCCGCACCGGGGCGGTGGTGCCACGCGTGCGCAGGCCGAGCAGGCGATGCAGGCCGCCTACCTCCGGCCGCCGCAGTGCGGGCGGCGCCGTGGCAGGTGCCGCCGCGCCGGTCGGCTTGTGGCGGATCTCCTGTTCGACCCAGGCAAACACCGAGCGTTCGGCCGTGGGCTGCCGTGCATCGTTGGCAGCCACCGGGGCCGGTGCTGCCGGCGGCGGCCCGGGCGTAGCGGGCGTGCTCGCCTTGGGGTCGCCGGCCTGCTTCCGCAGCAGACGCAACTTGTCCAGGCTCAGGCTCACGGTGCCAGCAGCTCCATGGGGTCGCGCGTGGTCACCACCACGTCGCGCACATGCTGGCAGGCCTGCGCATCGAACAGGTCGAGCACGCGCAGCGCCAACGCGCGCGGCGAGGTGTCATCCTCTTCCTGCGCAGCCAGCACCGGGCCGACGCAGGCCGGGCAGCCGGCCTTGCAGTCGCAGCGCTGCACCAGTTCGCGCGCGCGCTGCACCAGTTCGGCCTGGCGCTGCCACAGCGGCTCGCTGAGGCCGACGCCGCCGGGGAAGTTGTCGTACAGATAAACGGTGGGTACGAATTCCTGCAGCAGCTCGACGATGCCGGCATCGCCCTCGCCACCGCGCAGCTGGCCACGGCCGGTCTGGTCGGCGATTGCGAACCACGAGCCATCGCCGTTGCCGACCGACTTCTGCAGGTCGCGCGCATCGGCCATCACCGCCACGGTGGCGACGATGTGCAGTGCGTAGGCGGCACCCAGGAAGCCATCCAGCGCATCCTGCTTGCTGGCGAACGCGCGCAGCAGCAGCGCCTGCGGCAGCTGCCACCACACCGCGGTGGTATGCAGTTCCTGGTCGGGCAGGTTCACCGGGCCGTAGCCGATGTTCTCGTGCGTGTAGTAGCGGATCTTCTTGTAACCGGCCACGCGGCGCACCACGTGCACTTCGCCGTGGTGCGAATCACCACGGCCGGCCACGCCGCCATCGAAGCGGTCCAGCACCTTGAGCTTGGTGAAGTCGATGCTGTCGGTGTAGTAATCCACGTGGGTGCGGGTGACGTAGGCCTTGCGGCCCTCCCAGTCCAGCGTCTCCACCTGGTACGGGGTCGACTGCACCATGTGGATCGCGCCTTCGTACAGCGTGAGCGCGGCCGCGGAATAGTCGACCTCGGCAATGATCTGCTGGCGGCCATCGCTGCGGTCGACCACCACGAAGTTGCCATCGGCCACCGCACGCAGGCTGACCGCGTTGGCAGGATAGCTGTCGGCGATCCATTCCCAGCGCTCGCCTTCGCGGTGGATGACTTCGGTTTCGGCCAGCGCTTCCAGGAATACTTCTGGATCGATCGGGCCGAAGCCATCGCCGACCCGGAACGGCAGCTCGAAGGCCGCGCAGCGGATGTGGTCGAACAGGATCAGTGGCTGGTCCGGCGCGATGCGCGCGTGTTCGGGCGAGGCTTCGGCGAAGAAATCCGGATGCCGCACCACGTACTGGTCCAGCGGCTGCGAGCTGGCCACCATCACGCCCAGCGCGGGCTGCTGGCGGCGACCGGCGCGGCCGAAGCGCTGCCAGGTGGCGGCCACGCTGCCGGGGTAGCCGTTAAGGATGACCACGTCCAGGCTGCCGATATCCACGCCCAGTTCCAGCGCCGAGGTGCTGACGATGCCGTCGATGTTGCCCGCGCGCATCGCACGCTCGGTCTCGCGGCGCTCGGTGGGCAGGTAGCCACCGCGGTAGGCGCGGATGCGCGGCGGCTTGCGCGGGTCGTGGTCGAAGATGTCCTTCAGGTACTTGGTCAGCACTTCCACCATCAACCGCGTCTGCGCGAACACCAGGGTTTTCAGCCCGGATTTGATCGCGATGCGCGCGATGCGGTTGCTCTGCGAACGTGCCGAGGCACGCAGGCCCAGGTCCGGGTTGATCACCGGCGGGTTCCACAGCAGCACCTGCTTGGGCCCGCTGGGCGCGCCGGATTCGGTGATGGCGGTGACCGGTGCCTCGATCAGCGCTTCGGCATGCGCCTGCGGGTTGCCGATGGTGGCCGAGCACAGGATGAACTGCGGTTGCACGCCATAGAACGCGCAGATGCGCTTGAGCCGGCGCAGCACGTTGGTGACGTGGCTGCCGAACACGCCGCGGTAGGTGTGCACCTCGTCGATGACGATGTAGCGCAGGTTCTCGAAGAACTGCGCCCACTTGGTGTGGTGGGGCAGGATGGCCTGGTGCAGCATGTCCGGGTTGGACACCACGATGTCGCCGTGCAGGCGGATGGCCTGGCGCGCATCGCCGGGGGTGTCGCCATCGAAGGTGAAGGCTTTCACACCGAGGTCGCCGGCACGGTTGAGCTCGAGCAGCTCGGCCACCTGGTCCTGGGCCAGCGCCTTGGTCGGGAACAGGTACAGCGCCTTGGCCTTGTCCTGCATGGCCGCACTGACCACCGGCAGGGTGTAGCACAGCGACTTGCCGCTGGCGGTGGGGGTGACGATGGCCACGTGCTCACCGCGCTGGCTGGCCTCCCACGCTTCCGCCTGGTGGCTGTAGAGCTGTTCGATGCCACGCGACTTCAGGGCGGCGGCCAGGGCCGGGGGCACCGAATCGGGGAGGGGTGCGTAGCGGCCCTCGCGGCCGGGAATGGCGAAGCTGCCGGTGATGCGGTCGTGGTAGCGGCGCTGCAGGCGCGCACTGAGCAGGGCGCCATCGCGCGCGGGCAGGCCGTCGCGGGTGGCGAGCTTCTGCTCGGCGTCGGCCGTGCGCTTGGCGAGTTCGTAGGCCATAAAAGGTGAAACCGGGACGACTTGCGAGGGGTCACATGGCACCACAGATGGGTCTCAGGGTGTGAGACCGTGTACCGGGATGCAGTGAACCATTCATTGCGGCGGCATGGACATCGCCGGCTGAACGTCGGCAGTGCCGCCAACGAAATCTGAAGCCGTGATGCGTATCCTCGGGGACTGGACGCATCAGACAGGGCGATCGCTGTGGCACGACGGGCACTGCAGGGAGCACTTCTGGCCGGCATGATGCTGGCCGCCACTGCGCACGCGCAGCGGATTGACCCCATGATCGATCCGCCTGCGGCAGGCGAGGTGCCGCCCGCCGATGCCGCCGCGCCACCGCAGGGCGATGTCACCACCCTGGGTGAAGTACGTGCGCTCAAGCCCGAGGATGAGGCGCTGGATCTGTACCGCTTCAAGAACCCGGTGAAGTTCGGTGACAACCGTTTCAGCCGCGACTGGAGCGAGCCGCCGTCGCCGGAACAGGTGAGCATGGGCGGTGGCTACATCATGATGGGCGTGGTGAAGGGCGTGCTGGCGGCGGGCCGCGGTCTGAACAAGCTCACCGGTGGCCCAGACCAGATCCAGGCGGCCATCGCGCGACCGCCGCCGGAGCTGACTCCCGAACAGCGACGCCGGGCGCAACAGTTCTGCGAGCAGCAGGAAGGCTGTGATCCTTCGGCCGGGAAGTAGGCGCGGCACCGCGCATCATGCCGACCAGGAGGCACGCGGTGCCTGGCGCTGCTTGAGTTCCTCGTCGAAGGCGGCGGACCGCGAGAGTGCCCGGGGCGCGGCGCGGACCAGCAGGATGCCCTGGACCAGGGCCAGCAATGACGCACCGATCAGCCAGAGGCAGTAGGTCATCCCCGCGATGGCGCCATGGGCAGGGCGCGTGCGGTCCACCTCCAGCCACAGCGTCTGGCCATCCGTGCTGCGGGACTGCAGGGTGCCGGACCAGGCGATGCGCTTCGCGCGCGTGGCCGCGTCGTGCATGCGCTTCCACGCTGTGCCGGCATCGCCAAGCGCGAACGCTGCGGTGTCCAAATCCCGGTTCGCCTCGGCATCGACCAGGACAACGCCACCGTTCTGTGCGGCCAGAAGCGCGGGCGTGGATGCAGCCCACGCAGCAAGAACAGATGCATGCGCGGCCTCCTTCAGGGCGTCCTTGAGGTTCATGATCTTCCAACGGGGAAGTTCTGCGCTGTCGTCCGGGGAGAGCGCCGCAAGCTGTGCGCGAAGGTCGTCGCAGCCGCGTAGACCATCGGCGCAGGCAGCGTCCAGTTCGCGGCGCAGCGCATCCAGCCCGGAAACCCACTGGCAAGCAGGGAAGATGCCGTCGGCCGGTTTCCAACGCACGCGCAGGGTATTCCCGGCACCCAGGCGCAGGATGGAGTCGGCAACCGCCAGAGGGGGCACCTGCAGCGGAGCGCCACCCCAGCGGAGGCGGCTGCAGTCGGGCACCGCCAGCACATGTCCGGCATGCCGCCGGGTGACCAGTTCGCAGGTGGCATCGACCGTGACGTGCACCCCATCGCCGGGGGCGGGAGGATGCCCCAGCAGCGTTCCGGGCTGCGTGTCCGTCCGCAGCTTGGCAGGGCCGAGCATTTCTGCCGCACGCGCTGCCTCGATCCGCGGGCCGTCACCCGACCAGAGCACCAGCAGCAGTGACAGCACCGCCACCAGGAACATCAGCAGGCGCCGGGCGACCGGCACCGGTGGAAACCGCTTTTCGTCGGCACTCAGTGACCAGCCCGGGCCCAACGACAACAGGCGCCGGTCGTGCGGGCGGACCTCGGCCTCCAGCCAGCGCCCCCGGGTGATGGCCCCGGACGCCATCCAGGCCGGGTCGATGACCAGCCGCTGGTCGTTGCCGAGCAGCATCACCGTGTGGCTGAAGGTACTCTCGTGCGGATCTGCGAACTGCAGCTCGCTGAGCCGACCCCGCACGCGCACCACGGGCTGCAGCGCCCTCGTTCCCACATGCCCGCGCCGGTACAGCACGAACGCGCTAGACGCCAGCACCAGCCCCACTGCCACGGCCATCCAGTTCCATTGGCCCAGGCCCAGCTGTGGCAGTGCTCCGCAGATGCCCGCCGCAAGCGCCAGCCCGGTGGCCCCCCATGGAATGGCAGGCCGCCGGCGCTGCGTCCGCTCATCCGCGGTCTCGCGGCGTTCGCTGATCTGCGTCGCGGCCGTGCGCAGCGTACGCGTGCCGGCCGTCGCGATATCGAACCCCTCCATGCGGACGACGACCACAAAGTGGAGACCAAGCACCACCTCGGCACGGTTGTTGGTACCGACGTGCTCGAGCGCGTTGAAGGGCAGCAGCACCTTGACCCCGGCGAGACTGCGCCAGGCTGAACTGGCTCCGCCCCGCATCCACCGGCGATGCTCGACGCAGGGCCCCTCAAGAATGCGAACGCCGCGGTCGCGGCCCAGCTCCAGTACGCTCCGGAACGGCTGCAGTGCGGCGTCCTCGTCTTCGCTGAGCGTGCGCACCGGCGCTTGTCTTGCGAGTGACTTGAACGCCCGGCGTGCTTCCCAGCGGGCCAGGCAATCAAGCAGTACGGGAAGTACAGCAAGCAGGGCGAGAAGTGCACCAACAAGTTTCATGTTCGCAGGGAGTGATGCGGTGCTGGAGGCCGACTGGACAGTCTGCGAGGCAGCGACAGGCCGGGAAATGCAATTTGTTGCAGAAGGTGGTGCCAATCACAGGCAGGAGCGTACGATCCTGTCGTCCTCCCTTCCGGTTGCTGCTGCGGTGTCGAAAATCTTCCTGCTTGCCCTTCTCCTGCCCGTGTCCGTGCTGGCCAGCGATCTGGCCGATGACGGCTCCTGCCGCAACGGCGCGTTCCCTTCCGCGCAATCGGATTTCGCCGTGGCCAAGGTGGTGGGCACGCAGCGCCTGTATCTGCTGGGTGACATGGACGGCTGCCCGGCCAAGGGCGAACCGGCCTGCCGCCAGCGCAGCTACGTGGTGAGCGGTGACACGGTGGTGACCGGCCGTGACCTGGGCCCCTACCGCTGCGCGTTTTTCCCCAACAAGGTGGGGGGAAGTGCCGGATGGGTCGAGCGCAGCAAGCTGCAGCCGGTGGTACGGGTGACGCCGACGCTGCAGGGCTGGGCCGGTGACTGGAAGGATGGCGACGACGGGCTGAGCATCTCGGTGCGTGGCAGCCAGCTTCACGTCGAAGGTGATGCCTACTGGCCGTCGGCAAACCCCACGCCGGAACAGCGGCCGTATGGGCCGAACCTGGGCCAGGTGGAAGCGCAGGCCACGCCGCGCGGCAGCCAGGTGGATTTCGTCGAGGACAGCTGCACGGTGCACGCGCAGTTGCTGGGCGATGTGCTGGTGGTGTCGGACAACAGCGAGTGCGGTGGCATGAACGTGCGGTTCGACGGGGTGTACCGGCGTACCGGGGCGCGCTGATCCGCGCAAGGCAGTAGTTCCACGCCATGCGTGGATACTTCACATGTCGGGGTCAGAGCCCTTTCGCATGCGAAAGGGATCCGACTCCTTGGCTCAGCGCCGCCGTTCCAGCCACCACAACAGCGATGCGCACAGCACGAAGGCCAGCCACCACGGCCAGCGCGGACCTGGTACCGGCTGCATCGCAGCGTTGCTGGCGGGCATGGCTGCCGCCAGCGCCTGCGTCGTCGCATCGCTCATCGACTGTCGGTGCAGAACGGCCGCCGCCTTCGCGTCGAACACATAGCGCCAGACGGTCGTGTCGCCCTGCTGCAGCCGCTGCCAGCCTGCCGCCTGCGGCCACCAACCGGCGCAGCCCATCGACGAGGTAGCGGCATCGACCACCAGCGGCACGCCCGCGCCCTTCGCATCGAACGCCTGCAGCGGCGCCTGCACGCCACACAACGCGACGCGCTCGCCCAGCCATGCCTGCGCCTGCGGTGACCACAGCGCGTCCGTGCCGGACTGCGCACGCGCCAGCATGGCGACCACACCGCTCCACAGTTCGCCGTGGCGATCATCGCGGCCGGCCAGCACCCAACGCCAGCTGTCGGTGACCGGCAGCAGACCGATGCGGCCCTTGCCGACGCTGCGCCAGCCACCCAGGGTCTTGCCTGCGCTGTCGTGCAGCAGGGCGCTGCCGTCGCTGACCTGCAGCGCCAGCGCCTCCAGCGAGGGCAGGGAGGCGCTGTGCGAGCTTCGGTCCGCCGCTTCGCCATCAGTGGTGGGCAGCGTGGCCGAATCCAGCGGGCCGCGCCGTGCGGCGAGCATCGTGCTTTCGCCATCGCCAGGCAGTTCAATGGCATGGCTGCTGCCATCGCCCTGCACCGGCAGGCCGAGATCATGCAGGCGTTGCCGCGCGCTGGCCGATGGAGCGCCGGCGCTGCGCACCAGCACACCGAGGCCATCGCGCAGTGCCTGGCGCACCGCGGCCAGTTGCCCGGCGCTCAATGCCGACAGGCTGCGCTCGTCCAGCAGCAGCAGGTCGCTGCGCGACAGGGCGGCCGCATCCAGCGCCACCGCGCCATCGCCCACGCTGAGCCCGGCGCCGGTGTCGGCCTGCACCTGCACCCGCAGGCCAGCATCGGTGGCCCAGCGTCGCAGGTACTTCAGTTCCGGCCCGGGCGCGCTGGCACGCACCAGCAGGCGCAGCGGTGCGGCTGCCAGCGTCTGCTGCGGCACCGGCACGCTGTCCAGCACATGGGCCTGCACATCCAGCAGGCGCAGATGGAAAACGCTGCGGCCCGGCGCGCGGGCGATGCCGCTGAGCTGCACGCGGCCATCGGCGGCCACGTCCACGCGATCCACCACGGTGTCGGCCGGGTCCAGCAGTTCGGCGCGGCCAGCGGTGACACCGTGTGCCTGCGCGTGCACCTCGAAGCGCGCACCGGGCGCGGCATCGGCCGGCGGCTGCAGCGCGATCCAGCCACGCGGCGCAGGCGACGCCTGCCAGCGCAGGTTCGCCGGCAGCACGGTGTCGCGGTCACGTGCGGCCAAGCCGGCGCCGACCAGGGTCAACATGGAGGCCGGGTGCTGGCGCAGTGCCGTGGCCAGATCAGGCACGCGCTGGCCGCCCGGCACATCCGCCGCCTCCGGCAACAGCAGCAGCGGGCCATCGCCGGCCGGCAACACGCCGGCAGCTGACGCATCGGCAGTGAGCACGACCAGGCCGCCCGCAGGCCGCTGCTGGCTGGGCGGCAGCAGGCAGAAATACAGCAGCACCGCAGTGATCGCCTGCAGGCCCAGCCGAACCGCGCGGCGGCCGCGATGTGTGGTGCGCGCACGCAGCTGCAGGACGCTGGCGATGATGACGATGACCGACAGCGCCACGGCCAGCCACAGGTTCAAGGCAGTGGCATTCATGGCTGCACCTCCAGCGCATCGAGGTAACGCTGGCCCATTGCATCTGGGGCGGTGCGCCGCATCACCTGCGGCAACGGACGCTGCAGGGCGCGCCACAGCTGTGCGCGCAGGCGCTGGCGGCAGTCGCTGCAGTCCGGCTCGATGCGCAGCTGTTCAATGGCGGCGGCCAGATCGAGGGCGTCGGGCAGGAAGGCGGCGTTGCGCTGCTGCCACGCGGCCAGAGCGTCCAGGTCAGGCGTGCCATCGCCATCGCCCAGCCGCTGCCAGGCCTCGACGACGGCCGGGTCCGGTGGCGTGCGTGCGGCCAGCGGCAGCTCGCGGCTGGCCAGTCCGGCGCGGTCGCCGCCCAGCCGTCGGCCCTCGTCGATCGGCGGCAGTTCCGGGCCGACGCGGGCCAGATAGATGCGCTCGGCCTGCTGCACCTGCTTGATGAAGGCCAGCGCCTTGTAGGCGAATGGCAGCGCCTGCTCCGGTCGGCCCTGGCGCAGCTCACCCTCGGACGACCACATCTGGTCCAGCGCGGCCTTCAGCGTGGCGCGGGTCTGCGGGTCGAGCAGGGTGGCGGCCTCGGCGTGGTCGTGGGTGTGGCCGTACTCGGACAGCACGTCGGTGGCGCTGCCGAACACCGGCGGCGTGTCGGCGTTGCTGGTCGTACCGCCGTGATCGTGGCCATGCTCATCGTGCCCAACGTCTTGCGCATGTCCGTGATCATCGTCGTGATCATGCGCGTCCGCCGTGGGTGCATCACTGGTGGGCAGGTCGCTGGTCGGCGGCGGCTTCGCCCCGCCTTCGCTTTCCTCGCCGAGGAACTGCCCGTAGCGCAGGCGCAGGATGCGCTGGTCGACGCCGATGGCATCGCTGCGTTTGATGAAGTCATCGGCGGCCAGGCTGCGGCGTTGGCGGATCAGCGCTTCGGCGTCGATGATGATCTGCCGCTGGCTGCGGAAGTAGGCCGGCAGGGTCTTCTTGATGCGGCCTTCCAGTTCGGCACCGAGCGCGACTTCGGTGGTCGGCAGGCGCAGGATCACGCTGCTGCTGCGCCCGGTCTGCGCGCTGGGGGCATGGTTGTCGCGCACTTCCAGCTGGGCGATCACATCGTTGCCGGGCTGCGCGCCGAGTGCCGCCAGATCGAGGGTGTGGGCGAAGCGCCGCGTGGTGGGTTCGCCGCTGCCGGTGAGGGTGACGCTGCGCTGGACGAAGGTGATGTTCTCGCCACTGCCCTGGGTGATGGTGAGAGAGAGCTTCGCCTGCGCGGCCACGCCGTAGTCATCGCTGGCTTCGAAGCGCAGCGCCCACTGCCTCTGCCCCGGCGTGCCCAGCACCAGGCTGGCAGCCGGTTCCAGCACGCGCACGCTGGGTGCGCGGTCGGCCACCACGTCCAGCCGGTACAGGCGGGTGCTGGCCAGGGCGGGCTCGCTGACTACGCGGTACAGCACCGGCGCGTGGGCTACGTCCTGCGCCTGCCATTGGCCATCGTGCTCGCGCAGCGGCAGCCGTCGCCCGTCGTGGAACTGCAGCCATGCCTTGCTGGGCGTGCGGTCGAAGCGCAGCGACCACGACAGCCGGCTGTCGGCGGCCACCTTGGCGTCCAGTGCGTTCTGGGTGAGCGTGGCCTGGCCGGTGTACGTCGGTGCATCGATCTGCAGGCGGGTCGACTGCAGCTGCAGCGGACCGGCCGCGGCCACAGGCGCCGTTGCGGTAGCACCGATGCCTGCGGAGACGCCCGCGCTGCGTGGCCAGCCCAGCGCGAGCAGGGCGATGGCCAGCCCGCCGATCCAGCATAGCGCCAGTGCGGCGCGCGGCCAGCGCGGGCGCAGGTCCGGCATCGTGCGTGCCAGCGTGGCCAGCACATGCGCGCGCTGGCGCTGCTGCAACGGGTTGAGGTGGGCGACATCGGCGAACAGCAGATCGGCGCTGTCCTCACTGCGGCCGCTGCCATCGAGCTGGCGCTGCAGCCAGCGCCGGTCCAACTGCCTTGCCCGCGCGACGGCCACGCCGCCACAGGCCAGCAGGGCCAGCGTACCGACCACGCAGGCGGCATCGAAGCCGGCCAGGCGCAGGGTCAGCGCGGTGGCGGCCAGCGCCCACGGCAGGCCAAGCAGGACGGTGATGCTGGCGCGGCGGCGACGTGCGCGCTGCCAGCCGCGCTGCAGTGCGTTCATGACGGCCTCCACGCTGCGCGACTGGCCATCCCGCGTTCCAGCGCGAACAGCAGCACGATGGCCAGCAGCAGCCACGGGGTCAGCTCGCGTGGTGCGGCGGCAGCCATGGGCAGTACCGCCTGCTGCGGTGCCTGATCCCGCGCATCGCCCACACGCGGTGGCACTGGCGGTTGCAGGGCCAGCAGCAGGGCCTGCGGCAAGCGGGCATCACGCAGGGCGCCGTTGTGGGCGGCATCCCATTCGCCGGGCAGCGATAGCAGGCGGCCCTGGCCGACGCGCTGCTGCCACAGCAGCGGTGCGCCTTCCGCACTTCGCAGCACCACCGTGGCGGCAGCATCAGGTCTGGCCGCGGTCATCACGCTGCCGCCATCGCGCAGCCACGCCTGCCACGCAGCCGGCAGTGCATCGGTTCGGCCCCACACCGCAATCTCGCCGCGTGCGGGGAGCGTGTCGGCAGGCAGCTCGGCGGCGACGGGCCGGGGGCTCCACGCACGCTGCAGGGCGCCGATCCAGTGCCGCGCGCTGGCCGGTACCTCGGCATGCACGCGCAGGCGTGGCAAGGCCACTGTGGCCTGTGCGCTGGCGAGGGTCATCGGATGCGCCTGCCACTGCACGGGATGCGACAGCTGCAGGCGTCCGCCATCGAGGCCGGGCAGCGGGTCGGGCACATGCACGGTCAGCGCAGTGCCGGCGGGCAGCTGCGCGTCGAGTTCGCGCAGCAGGCTCGGCAGCGGCGCAGATGTCGCGGGCGCGGGCTGCTCGACGGACGGGAAGCCAGGCGCGAGCCAATGCCAGTTGCCCTCTTCGCCGGTGCCGCGCAGTGCGCGGGCATCCAGCCCGGGGGCGACCACGGTCCAGGCGCTGGGCGGTGCTGGGCTGCCGGTCAGCGCCGGGCGCGCCAGCAGCAGCGCCAGTGCGGCCAGCAACAGCAGGCGCACTAGCAGCAGCGGCCAATCATCGAAGCGGATGCGCTGGCGTGGGCGGATCTGTGCGCGCAGCCAGCGCAATGCGGCGAAATCCAGCGGCGTGTATGGATGGCGCCGCGCCAGGTGGATCAGCAGGGGCAGCAGCCACGCGGCCAGTGCGGCCAAGCCCAGCGGGAACAGCAGGTTCATGCGCCGCCCCCGCGGCCGAACAGCGCCTGCAGCGGCTGGTCCAGCCGCTGGTCGAGCCAGCCGGTGGCGCTGGCGATGCCGCTGGCCTGCAGGCGTGCCTGAAGGGCGCTGTGTCCGGCGGCGAAGCGCTGCAGGTAGTCGGCGCGGATCGCGGCGCCGTCACCCAGCAGTTCCTCGCCGGTTTCCGGATCGCGGAAGCGATGGCCGGCATCGAAGGGGAAGTCACGCTCGTCGGCGGTCAGCACCTGCAGCAGCATCACCTCGCGGCGCGCGCTGGCCAGGTGTTCCAGCAGCACGATGCCGGCTTCATCGAAGCCATCGCCGATGGCCAGCAGCAGATCGCCCGGGCGCACGCGTTCCCACAGCGGGCGCAGACGGTCGGCGGCTGGCCAGCCACCGCTCGCCTGCAGCGAATGCAGCTGCAGGTGCACGCGGTCACGCTGGCGCGCGCCGTTGCCGGCCGGTACCAGCTGCAGGCCATCGCCGTTGATCGCCAGCAGGCCGAAACGATCGCCCTGCTGCAGGGCCAGCTCGACCAGGCAGGCGGCCAGCCCTCGCATGTGGTCCAGGCGCGTGCGTTGCGGCGCGGCGCGGTCGGCCTGGCTGGCCGAGGCAGTGGCATCGAGGAGCAGCCAGACGGTGATCGGGCTTTCGCGTTCGGATTCGCGCACGAAGAAGCGGTCTGAGCGCGCGTACAACTTCCAGTCGATCTGGCGCAGTTCGTCGCCGGGTTCGTAGGCGCGGTACTGGGCGAATTCCAGGCCGGCACCGCGGCTGCGGCTGGCGTGCTGGCCGATGCCGCTGGCGCCACTGGCCAGGCGCGGCCGCAGGCGCAACGTGCGCAGGCGCGCACGCAGTTCCGGTGGCAGGGTCAGCGGAGTACCGGTGCTCACGCGTGCTTCAACCCGGGAAGGGCACGGCCTGCAGCAGCGCCGCGACCACGTCGTCGGCGCGCTTCTGTTCGGCTTCGGCGGCGAAGGACAGCAGCAGGCGATGGCGCATCACCGGTGCAGCCAGCGCCTGCACGTCCTCGCGGGTGGCGGCGAAGCGGCCCTGCAGCAGTGCACGCGCCTTGGCGGCCAGTACCAGCGACTGCCCGGCACGCGGGCCGGCGCCCCATTTCACCCACTGGTTGATCGCGGCCGGTGCGCTGTCGCCGGGGCGGCTGGCGCGTACCAGCCGGGTGATCCAGGCCAGCACATCGGGGCTGACATGTACCTGGCGCACCGCAGCCTGCAGGGCGATCACTGCCTCGGCGTCCATCACCTTCGGTACCACTTCGGTAGCACCGCCGGTGGTCTGTTCGATGATGCGGCGCTCTTCGTCTTCGCTGGGGTAGTCCACCAGCACGTGCAGCAGGAAGCGGTCCAGCTGTGCTTCCGGCAGCGGGTAGGTGCCGGCCTGCTCGATCGGGTTCTGCGTGGCCAGCACGAAGAACGGCGCGGGCAGATCGCGCGTGGTTCCCGCATGGCTGACCGTGCGCTCCTGCATCGCTTCCAGCAGCGCCGCCTGGGTCTTGGGCGGGGTGCGGTTGAGTTCGTCGGCCAGCAGCAGATTCGTGAAGATCGGGCCCTGCTGGAAGCGGAAATGACGATGGCCGGTGCCGTGGTCTTCTTCCAGCAGTTCGGTGCCGAGGATGTCGCTGGGCATCAGGTCGGGGGTGAACTGCACGCGCCGGAACTGCAGCTCCAGTGCCTGGCCCAGCGAGCGCACCAGCAGGGTCTTGCCGAGGCCGGGCGCACCTTCCAGCAGGCAGTGGCCACCGGCCAGCAGGCCGATCAGCAGCTGCTCGACCACCGTGTGCTGGCCGACCACGGCGCGGGCCAGGGCGCTGCGCAGCCCATCCAGGCGCGGCAGCAGGGAATCGAGATCGAGGGAGGTCATGGCGGTGGTCCGTTCAATTGTTCAACGCGTAGATCACGATGTTGACGCCGAAGCGGGTGTTGTCTTCGGCCAGGAAGCGCTTGTTGCGCCAGTCGTAGTCCCACTCGCAGCCGTAATCCTTGTTGCTGTAGAGCAGGCCCAGGCGGCCATCGACGTCGATGCCCTTCAGGTAGTCGTGCACGAGGTCGTCGCCCCAGCCGTTGAGCTCGAAGCCGGTGGCGGGCGGGCCGTCGGGGAAGCGGAAGAAGCTGCGGTACAGCGCATGGCTGTTGGGCAGCCTCTGCAGGGCCCTGGGCCCGAACAGTCGACCCATCTGCGCCTCGAACGAGGTGGCGAACAGGCCGTCGATGTCATGGTTGCAGTCGTCGACGAAAACGAAGCCGCCGTTGCGCACGTAGCGTACGAAGTTCTGCCGCTCGGCGGCGTTGAACTCCACCAGCGTGTGCCCTGCCAGGTAGCAGAACGGCGCTTCCAGCATGCGCGGGTCGGCCAGGGCCACCACGTGTTCCTGCGGGTCGACGCGCAGCGAGGTGTAGTCGATCAGCGAGGTGATCAGGTTGGACGGCATGCGCGCGTCCACGTCCCAGTCGCCGGAGTCGTACTGCAGGCGGGTGAACCAGAAGTCGTAACGCGAACTGCGCGGGCCTGCCTGCGCGAAGGCCGGCAGCGCCGCCGCCGAAGCGGCAGCGGCCAACCAGCGCAAGCAGGCCCGCCGATCCATCAGACCGCGTCGGACAGCGAGGTGAAGGTGAAATCGCGCAGCTTCATCGGGGGGATCATCATCACGAAGCTGGATTCATCACCGGCCACGCGCACCGGCCTGCCCAGTTCTTCGATGTTGTTGAGCATGATCACCGGCGATTCGTTGAAGCGGAAGTTCTTCACCGGGTGCTTGATCTGGCCGTTCTCGATGTAGAAGGTGCCATCGCGGGTCAGGCCGGTCAGCAGCACGGTCTGCGGGTCGACCATGCGGATGTACCAGGTGCGGGTGACCAGGATGCCCTTCTGGGTGCCGCGCACCAGATCAGCGGTGGTCTTGTCACCACCGCTCATCAGCAGGTTGCCCGGCGTGGCCTTGGCGGTCTTGCCCTGCTTCTGTGCCCAGAAGCGCGAGTAGTCCAGGTTGGCGACCTTGCCGTTCTCGATGATGGCCATGCGCTCGCGCGGCATGCCCTCGCCATCCCACGGCAGCACCGGCGCATCGGCATGCCACGGGTCGGCGTACATGCTCACGCGCGGGTCGTAGACCTGCTCGCCCAGCTTGTTGCCGCCGCCCTTCCTGGACAGGAAGCTGCGGCCTTCATCGGCCGAGCGTGCGCTGAAGAAGTTCATCATGAAGCTGATCAGGCCGGCAGCCGCAGCCGGTTCCAGGATGACCGTGTACTTGCCCGGTTCCAGCGCCTTGGCTTCCGAGGATTCGGTGGCCTTGCGCATGGCGATGCGGATGTCCTGGTCGGCCTTGAAGTCCGCCGCGTCCTTCAGGTTGCGGCCGACCCAGCCCGAACCGCGGCCGTCTTCGGTGCGCACGGTGCAGGTGTAATCGAAGCTGGTGCTGCGCTGGTAGCCGAAGTTGCCGTTGCTGTTGGCGGTGGCATAGAAGCCCTGGCCATCTTCCAGGAAGCCGGCGGCGATCAGGCCGTTGCCACGGCACGGTGCGATGGAATCGGCGGCGACCTTGGCGCGGAACGCCGGATCGATCGCAGCGGTGGATTCGCTGAAGGTGGGGCTGGCGCGGTAGGTCTGCTTGCCGATGGCCGGCATGAACTCCGGGTTTTCCGGGGCCAGACGGGCCAGGTCCTCGGCGCGGCGCACCACGCGTTCCAGCGCGGCATCGTCGAACTCGTTGATCGAGGCGGTGCCCACGCGCTTGCCGAAGGCCACGGTGACGGCCAGTTCGGTGTTGTCCACGATGCCACTGGTGGAGACGTTGTTCAGGGCAAAACGGATGTTCCCGTTGATCGAACCGGCCAGCACGGCGGTGCACTCATCGGCCTTGGACAGGGCGATGACCTTGTCGAGGATGGCCTTGGCCTGGGCTTCGGTGAAGATACTCATGGTGTAAGGGCTCCTGACCGGTCAGCCGAGGCTGCGTGCGGTGTTGATGACGTTGATGCCGTTGAAGCGCGCGGTGGACGAGCCATGCGAGACCGCCGAGACCTGGCCCGGCTGGCCCTTGCCGTCGAAGAACGAACCGCCCAGGCGGTAGTCGCGCTCGTCGGCCACGGCGGTGCAGGCGTTCCAGAACTCCGGCGTGCGGATCTGGTAGGCCACGTCTTCCAGCATGCGGGTGATCCTGCCGTTCTTGATCTCGTAGAACAGCTGGCCACCGAACTGCGCGTTGTAGCGCTGCTGGTCGATGGAGAACGAGCCGTCGCCGATGATGTAGATGCCGTTCTCGACGTCCTTGATCATGTCCGGAACGCTGAGCGGGGTCTTGCCCGGCGCCATCGACACGTTGGCCATGCGCTGGAACTGCACGCTGGACCAGGAATCGGCGTAGCAGCAGCCATCGGACTCGGTCTTGCCGAGGATGTGGGCCTGGTCGCGGATGGTCTGGTAGTCGACCAGCTTGCCGTTGCTGATCAGGTCCCAGCGCTTGCACTTTACGCCTTCATCGTCGTACGCCACGGCGCCGAGGCTGCCCGGCTGGGTCTTGTCGGCGAAGATGTTGACGTGCTCGCTGCCGTACTGGAACTGCTGCTCGCGCTTGTCCAGGGTGGCGAAGCTGGTGCCGGCGTAGTTGGCTTCGTAGCCGAGCACGCGGTCGAGTTCGAGCGGGTGGCCGATCGACTCGTGGATGGTCAGCCAGGTGTGCGACGGATCGAGGATCAGGTCGTACTTGCCGGGCTTCACCGACGGTGCCTTCAGCTTCTCCTGCGCCTGCCTGGCCGCAGCGATGGCGTCTTCCTTCATGTCGTAGGAGGAGCCGTAGTTCACTACGCCGTTGGGAGTGGGCACCTTGCCGGCGGCGGCGCCGTCCAGATACTCGTAGCCCAGGCCCATCGGCGCGGACAGGCCTTCGCGGGTGCGGAACTTGCCGCTGGCCTTGTCGATGGCGGTGACCGTCATCGGTGCCCAGATGCGGTGCACGTCCTGGTCGATGTAGGAACCATCAGTGGAGGCGAAGTACTTCTGCTCGTTGACCAGGAACAGCATCGAGTTGACGAAGCTGGCACCGGCGCCCATCGCGGCCGCGTTGACGTCCAGCAGCAGGTCGACCTTTTCCTTGATCGGCACGTCCATCGCGTTCTTGCGGATCGGCGTGCGCCAGCTCACTTCACCCACGCCCGGCGCCTTGGCCAGCTGCACTGGTGCGGTCTGCACGCCAGCGTTGGCCTTGGCAATCGCGGTAGCCTGCTGCGCGGCGCGGGCCACGTCGGCGGTGCCCAGCGCATTGGTGGCGGCGAAGCCCCAGGCGCCGTTGACGATCACGCGGATGCCGACGCCGGTCGACTCCGTGTTCACCACGTTCTGCACCTTGTCCTCGCGGGTGATGACGAACTGCCGCAGGTAGCGGCCGATGCGCACATCGCAGTAGGTGGCGCCGGCGCTGCGGGCAGCCTGCAGCGCGGCATCGGCCAGGCGCTTCTTCAGCCCCAGGTCGAGGCTGGACTGCAGCTGCTCGGCGGCGATCGCCTTGCCGAAGAACGACGGCACGATCAGGCCGCCTGCGGTAAGCCCGGTCAGGGCGAGGAAGTCACGTCTCTGCAAGGCAGCTCTCCACGTCGAAGGATGGGGACGACTCAGGCGCCGAGACTGCGCGCGGTGTTGATGATGTTGATGCCGTTGAAGCGGGTGGTGGACGACCCGTGCGAGACCGCCGATACCTGCGCGGGCTGGCCCTTGCCGTCGAAGAAGGAACCGCCGAGGCGGAAGTCGCGCTGGTCGCAGATCGCGGTGCAGGCGTTCCAGAACTCCGGCGTACGGATCTGGTAGGCCGCGTCCTCGACCATGCCGGCGATCTGGCCGTCCTTGATCTGGTAGTACAGCTGGCCGCCGAACTGCGCGTTGTAGCGCTGCTGGTCGATGGAATAGGAGCCGCGGCCGTGGATCCAGATGCCGTTCTCCACGCCCTTGATCATGTCGTCCACACTCAGCGGCGCCTTGCCCGGCGCCAGCGAGACATTGGCCATGCGCTGGAACTGCACGCTGGACCAGGAATCGGCGTAGCTGCAGCCATGCGAGGCCTCGCGACCGAGGATATGGGCCTCATCGCGGGTGGCCTGGTAATCGACCAGCACACCATCGCGCACCAGGTCCCAGCGCTGGGTCTTCACCCCCTCATCGTCGTAGCCGACCGCGCCGAGGCTGCCCGGCTGGGTCTTGTCGGCGAAGAAGGTGACGAGGTCGCTGCCCCAGCGGAAACCGGCATCGCGCTTGTCCAGGGTGGCGAAGCTGGTGCCGGCGTAGTTGGCCTCGTAGCCCAGCACGCGGTCCAGTTCCAGCGGATGGCCGACGTTCTCGTGGATGGTCAGGAACAGGTTGGACGGGTCCAGCACCAGGTCGTACTTGCCGGGCTTCACCGAGGGCGCCTTCAGCTTCTCGCGCGCATGGCGGGCGGCGGCGATGGCGTCCTCGACCGGATCGTAGGAATCGCGGTAGGCGGTGATGCCGCCGGGCAGCTGCACCTTGCCGCGCACATCGCCATCGAGGAATTCATAGCCCATGCCCATCGGCGAGGACAGCCCGGCACGGGTGCGGAACTTGCCGCTGGCCTTGTCGATGGCAGTGGCGGTGAACGGCAGCCAGATGCGGTGGATGTCCTGGTCGATGAAGGAGCCATCGCTGGAGGCGAAGTACTTCTGCTCGTTGACCAGGAACAGGGTGGAATTGATGAAGTCGGCGCCGGCATCGAGCGCGGCGCCGTTGAGTGCCAGCAGCAGTTCGATCTTGTCCTGGATCGGCACTTCCATCGCGTTCTTGCGCACCGGGGTCTGCCAGCGCACCTCACCGACCGCCGGCGTCGGCGCCAGCTGCACCGGCCGGGTCTGGATGCTGGCGTTGGCACGGGCGATGGCCGTGGCCTGCTCGACCGCGCCGCGCACGGCTGCCTCGGTCTGCTGGTGGGTGGCGGCGAAGCCCCAGGCGCCGTTGACCAACACCCGCACGCCCACGCCGGACGACTCGCGGTTGGTCACGTTGCCGACCTGGTGTTCGCGGGTGACCACCGACTGGTTGAGATAGCGGCCGATGCGCACGTCGCAGTAGCTGGCCTTGGCCGCACGCGCGGCGGCGAGGGCGACCTCGGCCAGGCGCCGGCGCTGCACGGTATCCACCGGCGCGAGCAGCTGCTCGGCCGCGATCAGCCGCGAATGCGGCAGCACCAGGCCGGCAAGGCCCAGACCGGAATACGCCAGGAACTCACGTCGTTGCACAGCGTCTCTCTCTCTTTCACACCTGTGCGGAGGGCAAAGGGCCGCTCCGATCACATCAACTGTCCGACTTTCGCCAGCGGGGGGCGATCGGGCAAGTGACTGCAGTCATGGTAGGGGAGGGTTTCGGCAGGGCTTGCAGCCCTGCACCTGCCGAGGCAACGTCAAACTCAAAAGCGGGCTATCCGTGGGTTGGCGGGGTGGGGGGGGGGGGGGGGGCGCGCCCGACACACCCCGCGTCGGCCGCCGCGCCGGCCCCCCCCCCACCCCCCCCCCCCCCACAAATCCCCCCAGTGGGTGGCCACATCTGTTTTATATCAAAATTCAGCGGTCCGGCCCACCGGTCGGCACCCACCATCAGCAGCAGCTTCCGACAGATCGCGGAAGTCTGTCGAAGGCGGGGTGGGTCCGGTTGAGGGGGTGTGAGCGGCATGGGCCCGAGGCATGCCTCGGGCGGGTTGGGCAGGACGCCCAACCCCGGTCTTGCCGTGTGCGCAGGACAGCGCACACGAGCAAGCCGCGACCCAGCCTGCATGAACGTATTCACGGCGTCCCCCTCGACCGGACCCACCCGCCAACCCACGGATAGCCAGCTTTTGAAGTTGACGTTGATCTAAGGCGGGTGCAGGGCTGCAAGCCCTGCCCAGAACACCCCTCGTGCACAATGGGGCGACCCCGCCTGGACGTTCCCCGATGTCGAGCAAGCCGTATTCAGAAGCCTGCGAACGCAACCGCGAACCCATCGCGGCCGCGCTCGACCCATGGATGGGCGACCGGCATCGGGTGCTGGAAATCGGCAGCGGCACCGGCCAGCACGCGGCCTTCTTCGCCGAGCGCTGGCCGTGGCTGCGCTGGCAGCCCAGCGATCACCCGGATCACCTGCCCGGCATCGAGGCCTGGCGCGCCGAGGCGGCGCTGCTCAACCTGCTGCCGCCCGTGGCGCTGCAGGTGGAACTGCCGCCGGCACCGGGCCTGACCCTGCCCGAGGGCAGCTCGTTCGATGCGGCGTTCACTGCCAATACCCTGCACATCATGGGCTGGGAGCACGTGCAGGCGTTGTTCGCCGCGCTGCCGCCGCTGCTGCGCCACGGTGCGCTGCTGGCGGTCTACGGCCCGTTCAACTACGGCGGCCGCTACACCAGCGACAGCAACGCGCAGTTCGATGCCTGGCTGAAGGCGCGTGATCCGCGCAGCGGCATCCGCGATGTCGAAGCCGTGCAGGCGCTGGCCGAAGACTACGGCTTCACCCGCCTGCGCGACGTGGCGATGCCGGCCAACAACCGCGTGCTGCTGTGGAGGTTGGGCTGAACCACCGGTAGTGGCGGGGCGGGGCGGGGCGGCCCGCGGCCGGGCAGGAGGGGCCGCCCGCGCCGGCGCGGCCCCCCGCCCGCAACAC
>NZ_JBXFWG010000028.1:0-54018 GCF_056854535.1 Stenotrophomonas sp. STEN054
GGTCCCTGGTGGACCGGCCCCGCGGGGGCGCGGGGTCGCCCGGGCCACCCCCGGCGGGCCTTGGTGTCGGGGCCCGGCGGCCTGGCCCCCGGCGCTGCCTCAGTGCTCGTGCGCTTCCGGGGCGGCGGCGCCGCCTTCGAGCTGGTCAAGGAAGTCGACCGCGCGGCGCAGGTGCGGGATCACGATGGAGCCGCCGACCACCAGGCCGACCGAGAAGGTCTCGAAGAACTCCTCACGGGTCACCCCGGCTTCCTTGCACTGGGCCACGTGGTAGCTGATGCAGTCGTCGCAGCGCAGCACCATCGAGGCCACCAGGCCCAGCAGTTCCTTGGTCTTCACATCCAGCGCGCCGGCCTGGTAGGTCTGCGTGTCCAGCGCGAAGAAGCGCCGCACCACCTGGTTCGGCTCGCCCAGGATGCGCTCGTTCATGCGCTTGCGGAACGCGGTGAATTCGGCGATGCGGTCCTTGCTGCCGTCGTCGGCCGCGCTCATGCCTGGCCCTGCCCGGCCAGCAGCGGCTCGAGCTTGCCTTCACGATGCAGGGCCATCATGTCGTCGTAGCCGCCGACATGGACGTCACCGACGAAGATCTGCGGCACGCTGGTGCGGCGGGTCAGGGACATCATCTTCTCGCGCTCGACCGGGTCCAGGTCGATGCGGACTTCGGTCCACTGCTGGCCCTTGCTCTTGAGGAAGTTCTTGGCCGCCACGCAGTACGGGCAGACGGCGGTGGAATAGATGGTGATGGCGGGCGAGGCGCCAGCGGGCTGGTCTGTCACGGGAAACTCCACGATGGATCGACGGTCCATATATGGTACCGGTGTGCTGGAATTTCCACGCCATGACCGCAACACTGTGGATTAACGAATGGTTGCCCCCTGCCCTGCCACGCTTGGCGCGCCCCGCCCGAGGATCTCCCGCTTGCGAGCCCTGCTGCTGACTACCGCCGTCACCCTGGCCCTGGCCATGCCGCTGGCCCAGGCCCAGGAGAAGCTGCCGGACATCGGGTCGTCGGCCGGCGAACTGCTGACCCCGGCACGGCAGGCCGAGTACGGCGCGATGATGCTGCGCGAACTGCGCAACTACGGCTACCTGCTCGACGACCCTCTGGTCAATGACTGGCTGCAGACCATGGGCACCCGGCTGGGTTCCAACAGCGACCAGCCGCGCCAGTCCTACACGTTCTTCGTGATGAAGGACCGCCAGATCAACGCCTTCGCCACCCTTGGCGGCTACATCGGGGTGAACGCCGGCCTGGTGCTGACGGCCGAGCGCGAGGACGAGGTGGCGGCGGTGCTGTCCCATGAAATCGCCCACGTCACCCAGCAGCACGTGCTGCGTGGCGTCGAGCGGGCCCAGCGCGACCAGATCCCGATCCTGCTGGGCATGCTGGCGGCAGTGGTGGCCGCCCAGGCCAGCAACAGCTCCTCCTCCGGCAACGCGACCATGGCCGCGATCAGTTCGGGCATGGGCCTGCTGCAGCAGCGGCAGATCAACTACACCCGTTCCAACGAATCCGAGGCCGACCGCCTGGGCATCCGCACCCTGTCGCGCAGCGGCTACGACGTGGACGCCATGGCCGGCTTTTTCGAGCGGATGTCGGCGGCCATGCGCGGCAACGACGGCGGTTACCAGGCCCCGGACTTCCTGCAGACCCACCCGGTCAACACCACCCGCATCAGCGAGGCCAAGGCCCGCGCCCAGCAGATGAAGAAGGACACGGTGCTGCTGACCACCAGCACCCCCAGCGGCGAGCGCAAGGAGCGGGTCAACCCGGCCGACCCCAGCCTGGGCGAGCCGCTGCTGCGCGGCGCCAACCCATTGCTGCCCAGCAGCGTGCTGCGCCTGCCGATCGGCCAGCTCAGCCGCGGCGCGAGTGGCGACTTCGACTGGGCGCGCGAGCGCCTGCGGGTGCTCAGCGCCGACACCACGCCGGAGCTGGAGCGCGAGTACGCCGACCTGGCCCGGCGCCAGAAGGGCGGCCTGACCGACGCCCAGCGCTATGGCCAGGCCCTGGCCGCCATGCGTGGCGGCCGCAGCGGCGCCAACCAGGCCCGGCAGGCCTTGGCCAACCTGCTGCAGACCCATCCGGACAGCTTGTTCGTGGCCCTGGCCCTGGGCGAGGCGGAGTCCCGTGCTGGCCAGCCGGCCCAGGCCAACGCGCGCTTCGAACAGCTGCTGCGCGAACACACCAACAGCCGCCCGGTGGCGTTGACCTACGCCGAGATCCTGAACGAACAGGGCGGCCGCGAAGCCGGCCAGCGCGCCCAGGCGATGCTGCGGCCGTTGCTGTCGCAAAGCGGTAACGATCCGGTTTTCCAGCAGCGCTACGCCCGCGCCAGCGAGCTCGCTGGGGACAGCGTGCGGGCCAGCGAGGCCTATGCCGAGGCGGCCTTTCTCGGCGGCCGCCCGGAACAGGCGCTGATGCAGCTGCAGGCGCTCAAGCGCAATCCTGAGCTGGACTATGTGGGCCGCGCGCGGGTGGATGCGCGCATCGAGACCATCACCCCCACCGTGCTGGAGCTGCGCCGCCAGGGCGTGCAGGACCCGGAGCTGGACCGGCGCTGAGCGCCGCATGACCGGGGGATGGCAATCCGCGCCGATCCCGGCCAGGTAGTCACAAACATGTCATCAAACCGTAGTCTACTGGCACCACTCCAGTAACCGAGCCCTACGGTGTCCTCGTGCAGAAACGCATCCTGATCGTCGATGACGAGCCCGCGATCCGCGAAATGGTCGCCTTCGCCCTGCGCAAGGGCGATTACGAACCAGTCCACGCCGGCGATGCCCGCGAGGCCCAGACCGCGATCGCCGACCGCGTCCCCGACCTGATCCTGCTGGACTGGATGCTGCCCGGCACCAGTGGCCTGGACCTGGCCCGTCGCTGGCGCAAGGAAACCCTGACCCGCGAAGTGCCGATCATCATGCTGACTGCGCGCGGCGAAGAGAACGATCGCGTCGGCGGCCTCGAAGCCGGGGTCGACGACTACGTGGTCAAGCCGTTCTCGGCGCGCGAACTGCTGGCCCGCATCCGCGCGGTCATGCGCCGCGCCCGTGACGACGACGAAGACGGCAGCGTGGCCGTCGGCCCGATCCGCATCGACGGCGCCGCCCACCGCGTATTCGCCAACGAACAGCCGGTGCCGATCGGCCCGACCGAATACCGCCTGCTGCACTTCTTCATGACCCACCCCGAGCGCGTCTACACCCGCGCCCAGCTGCTGGACCATGTGTGGGGCGGCAGCGTGTACGTGGAAGAACGCACCATCGACGTGCACATCCGCCGCCTGCGCAAGACGCTGGAACCGTTCAACGCCGAGAACATGGTGCAGACCGTGCGCGGCGCCGGCTACCGCTTCTCCAACGCGACCTGAGCCTCGTCGTGCCGGCACCGCGCACCCGCCGGTGCCGGTGTCGGCAACTCTGCTATAACCCTCGGTTCACCGCGTGAGCCGCCGCCTCCAACGACGAGACCGCAATGCCCCGCCACATCCGCTCCGCCTGGTTGAAGACGCTGGCCTCCGTGGCCGCGGTGTTGGTGCTGGCCGGCGTGGTCGGATGGTTCAGCGGGCATCTGTGGCTGTGCATCGCGCTGGCCGCACTGGCCACGCTGACCTGGCATTACTGGCGCCTGCGCCGCGTGCTGCGGCGGTTGACCGCGCGCCAGCGCTGGGAGACCGCCGAGGAAGGTACCGGCGTGTGGAACGAGCTCGACCGCCTGCTGTACCGCAACCAGGTGGAAATGCGCGTGCGCAAGCGCCGCCTGCTGGACATGCTGCGCAGCTATCGCGCCGCCGCTGCCGCCCTGCCCGATGCGGTGGTGGTGCTGGACCGCAACAGCCAGCGCGTGCAGTGGTTCAACGAAGCGGCCACCGCCCTGCTCGGCCTGCATCACCCCGGCGACCTCGGCGAAGCCCTGGTCGAGCGCCTGCAGCCGATGCCGCTGGCCCACTGGCTGGCCGGCGGCCGCAATGCCGAACCGATCCTCGACGCGCCCTCGCCGGTGGACCCCGCGATCCGCCTGAACCTGCGCCTGATCCCCTATTCCTCGGACTATTGGCTGCTGATCGCCCGCGACGTCACCAAGCTGCTGCGCCTGGAACAGGTGCGCCGCGATTTCGTCGCCAACGTGTCCCACGAACTGCGCACGCCGCTGACCGTGGTGCATGGCTACCTGGACATGATGGATCCGGAAGACTTCCCCGGCACCGGCCCGATGCTGGAAGAAATGCGCAAGCAGAGCCAGCGCATGGCCCAGCTGGTGGAAGACCTGCTGACCCTGTCGCGGCTGGAATCGCAGGAGCACAGCGAAGCGGAGACCGTGGCCATGCAGCCGATGCTGGCCACCCTGCGCCGCGAAGCCGAGGCGCACAGCCAGGGCCGCCACCAGATCAGCATCGACGACCTGGCCGGCGTGGACCTGCTGGGCTCGACCAAGGAACTGCACAGCGCATTCTCCAACCTGGTCACCAACGCCGTGCGCTACACCCCGGCCGATGGCCGCATCGCGGTGGAGTTCCGCCGCGAGGGCGACGGTGCCGTGCTGGCCGTGCGTGACAGCGGCTACGGCATCCCCGCCACCCACCTGCCGCGCCTGACCGAACGTTTCTACCGGGTGTCCAGCAGCCGTTCGCGCGAAAGCGGCGGCACCGGCCTGGGCCTGTCCATCGTCAAGCACATCCTCGGCCTGCACCATGCACGGCTGGAGATCGAAAGCGAAGTGGGCAAGGGCTCGGTGTTCTCCTGTCATTTCGATGCCGACCACGTGCGCCCGCGCGAGTCCGCCCCCCTGACCTCCATCGAAGAATGAAGCCATGAGCAGCCTCGGATCCCTCCCCCTCCCCGTGAGCCCGGACAACGATCCACTGCGTGACCCGGCGCTCTACATCAACCGCGAACTGTCCCAGCTGGATTTCAACTTCCGCGTGCTGGCGCAGGCGATGGACCCGCAGGTGCCGCTGCTGGAGCGCCTGCGCTTCATGTGCATCTCCTGCACCAACCTGGACGAGTTCTTCGAGATCCGCGCCGCGGCCGTGCGCCACGCGCAGGAATTCGGCCTGCCGCCGGCCCCGGACGGCATGAGCCCGCAGGCCATCCTGAACTCGATCCATGATCGTGCCGCCGAACTGGTGGACCAGCAGTACCGCTGCTGGAACGAGACGCTGCGTCCGGCGCTGGCCGAGGCCGGCATCGGCGTGCTCGGCCGCCATTCCTGGAACCACCGGCAGAAGCGCTGGCTGCGCGCGTACTTCCGCAACGAGATCATGCCGGTGCTGTCGCCGCTGGGCCTGGACCCGGTGCATCCGTTCCCGAAGATCCTCAACAAGTCGCTGAACATCGTCGTCGTGCTGAAGGGCACCGATGCGTTCGGCCGCGCAGGCCACCTGGCCATCGTGCGCGCACCGCGTTCGCTGCCGCGCATCATCCAGCTGCCGGAAAGCCTGGGCGGCGGGCAGAACTTCGTGTTCCTGTCTTCGGTGCTGTCGGCCTTCGTCGACGAGCTGTTCCCCGGCCTGGAAGTCCAGGGGGCCTACCAGTTCCGCGTCACCCGCAATTCCGAGCTGGTGGTGGACGAGGAAGAAGTGGAGAACCTGGCGCTGGCCCTGCGCGATGAACTGGTCGACCGCGGCTACCGCCCGGCGGTGCGCCTGGAGATCGCCGAGGACACGCCGAAGGACATCGTGCGTACCCTGCTGCAGAACTTCGGCCTGACCGAAAACGCGGTTTACCGGATCGATGGCCCGGTCAACCTCAACCGCATCATCCAGCTGTACGATCTGGTGCCGCAGCCGGACCTGAAGTATCCGCCGATGAACCCGCGCACCCTGCGCGACAGCGACGGCATCTTCGAGATCGCCCGACGCCAAGACCTGCTGCTGCACCACCCGTTCGATGCCTTCACCGCCGTGCTGGACCTGATCAAGCAGGCCGCGGTGGACCCGAACGTGCTGGCGATCAAGCAGACCCTGTACCGCACCGGCAAGGATTCGCTGATCGTCGATGCGCTGATCCAGGCCGCCCGCAACGGCAAGGACGTGACGGTGGTGGTCGAGCTGCGCGCGCGCTTCGACGAAGAAGCCAACCTGGGCCTGGCCGACCGCCTGCAGGAAGCCGGCGTGCAGGTGGTGTACGGCGTGGTCGGCTTCAAGACCCACGCCAAGATGCTGCTGATCGTGCGCCGCGAGGGCCGCAAGCTGCGCCGCTACGTGCACCTGGGCACCGGCAACTACCACAGCGGTACCGCCCGCGCCTACACCGACATCAGCCTGATCACCGCCGATGCGGACATCGGCAATGACGTGCACCTGCTGTTCCAGCAGCTGTCCGGGCTGGCCTCGAAGATGAAACTGAAGCGCCTGCTGCAGTCGCCCTTCACCCTGCACACCGGCATCCTCGCCCGCATCGAGCGCGAGACCCGCATCGCTGCGGCCGGTCGTCCGGCGCGCATCATCGCCAAGATGAACGCGTTGAACGAACCGCAGGTGGTGCGCGCGCTGTATGCGGCCTCGCAGGCCGGCGTGCAGATCGACCTGATCATCCGCGGCGCCTGCACCCTGCGCCCGGGCGTGCCGGGCGTGTCGGACAACATCCGCGTGCGCTCGATCGTCGGCCGCTTCCTGGAGCACAGCCGCGTCTACTGGTTCGGCAACGACGGTGCACCGGAGCTGTACTGCGCCAGCGCCGACTGGCTGGAACGCAACCTGCTGCGCCGCGTCGAGACCTGCTTCCCGATCCTCGACCCGGACCTGGCCAAGCGCGTGTACCGCGAAGTGCTGCAGAACTATCTGGACGACAACCTCAACGCCTGGGAACTGGATGCCGACGGCATCTACCACAAGCGCACCCCGGCCCACGACGAAGCGCCGCATTCGGCGCAGATGGCGTTGATGCAGGGTCTCTGATCCGGTAGGTGCCGACCGTTGGTCGGCACAACGCGGCCACGCAGAAACACCGGGGTCAGAGCCCGTTGCGCAGCAACGGGATCCGACCCCGTGCTGTTCCAACAGCTCGCGGGAAACTGTCGAAGGCAGGGTGGGTCCGGTTGCGGGGGCGTGAGCGCCATGGATGGCGCGACCGAGCCTCCAGGGATGGATTTACGGCGTCCCCCGCAGCCTGACCCACCCGGCCGTCCCGAAGGCACCCAGCTCTTGACGTTGACGTTGCTTCGGCCTCTGCGGGTGCAGGGCGCAGCCCTGCCGCACTCCCCCAACAAAATGTGAAGGCCGCGCGGTGACGAGCGCACCGCCCCTTCGGCTAACATTCGCCCATGCCGCATACCACCACGACTCCGCCCGCATTGCAGGATGGCGACCTGCTGGCCGCCATCGACCTTGGCTCCAACAGCTTCCACATGGTCATCGCGCGCTACACGCTCGGCCAGCTGCGCGTCATCGACCGCCTGCGCGAAACCGTGCGCATGGCCGATGGCCTGGATGGAAAGGGCGGCCTGTCCACCGCCGCACGGCAGCGCGCGCTGGAATGCCTGGCCCGCTTCGGCCAGCGCATCCGCAACGTGCCCCCGCACCGCGTGCGCGCCCTGGCCACCAACACCGTGCGCCAGCTGCGTTCGCCTCAATCGTTCCTGGTGCCGGCCGAAACCGCGCTCGGCCATGCCATCGAAGTGGTCAGCGGCCGCGAAGAAGCGCGCCTGATCTACCTTGGCGTGGCCCATGCACAGCCGCCCAAGGCCGACCAGCGCCGCCTGGTGATCGACATCGGCGGCGGTTCCACCGAATTCATCATCGGCAAGGGCATGCAGACCCTCGAGCGCGAAAGCCTGCAGGCCGGCTGCATCGCCAGCACCCGTCGCTTCTTCCCCGGCGGCAAGCTCAGCCGCAAGCGCTGGAAGGACGCGCTGGCCGAGATCGGCCGTGAGTTCCAGCCGTTCGCCAGCAAGTACCGCGCGCTGGGCTGGCAGGAAGCCCTGGGCTCGTCGGGCACGCACAAGGCGATCAGCGAGATCTGCGCCACGATGAAGCTGAGCAAGGGCGCGATCACCGCCGAGGCGTTGCCGCAGCTGCGCGACGAACTGCTCAAGGCCAAGAAGATCGACGACATCGTGCTGCCCGGGCTGTCCGCCGACCGCAGGCCGATCATCGCCGGCGGCATCCTGGTGCTGGAAGCCGCCTTCCAGACGCTGGGCCTGGAGAAGCTGCTGGTCAGCAAGGCCGCCATGCGCGAAGGCATCCTGTACGACATCGTCGGCCGTGCCGGCGAGAACGATCCGCGCGACGAATCGGTAGCGGCACTGACCCAGCGCTATGGCATCGACACCGTGCAGGCCGACCGCGTGCAGGACACCGCCCTGTCGCTGCTGGAGCAGGTGCAGGAGCGCTGGAAGCTGGATGCCGACGACGCCCGCATGCTTGGCTGGGCCGCGCGCCTGCACGAGCTGGGCCTGATGATCGCCCACAGCGGTTACCACGTGCACGGCAGCTACGTGCTGGAGAACTCCGACATCGCCGGCTTCTCGCGGCAGGAACAGCAGATGCTGGCCGCCCTGGTGCGCAGCCACCGGCGCAGCGTCGGCAAGTCGGCCTTTGAGGCCCTGCCCGAGCGCCTGCTGCTGACCGCGCGCCGCCTGACCGCCCTGCTGCGGCTGGCCGTGCTGCTCAACCGCGCCCACGAGGACGCGCCGCTGCCGAAGCTGGAACTGACCGCTGACGACACCCGCCTGTCGCTGATCGTGCCGCAGGCCTTCATCGACCCGCGGCCGCTGCTGCGCGCCGACCTGATCGGCGAGACCGAGGGCCTGGCCGGGCTGGGCATCCAGTTCCGCCCCTTCGTGGCCTGACCCCGGCGGCCTGGCATCGCCAGCCGCCGCGACAGCCCATCCCGACACGCCCCATCCCTCATGACGACGGCCCCTGACGGGGCCGTTTTCGCGTGCGCGTTTGCGCACTTTTGAAACTGAATGGGCATTCAGGCTGCCGGACTGTGCCGAATCTGGCGACAGCACCGTGACCCTAAGGCCTTGCTTTTATTAAGTTTAGATGAAAGTCACGCGACAACTTTTGACACATTTGGCAACACCCCCTTTACATCCGGTTAACGAACGAGAATAAATCGAAGTCACCGGCTCAGTCGCTTCGACCCGAACCGCTATTTGCTGGGGCCCCTTTGGCCCTGCGCCCGCAGCTTCACAGAGAGAGAGAGAGACGCGATGACTTCACGCACCACCGTGCTGGGCAAGGCGATCCGCCAGGCCCTGATCGTCGGCACCGCAACCATTGCGCTGCCCGCATTCGCCCAGGACGGCGCCCCCACGACCCTCGACCGCATCGAAATCACCGGCTCGCGCATCCGCCAGGTCGACGTGGAGAGCGCGAACCCGGTGCTGGCGATCTCGCGCACCGATATCGAACGCCAGGGCTTCGCCTCGGTGTCCGACATCCTGCAGAACGTCACCGCGATGGGCAGCCCGACCATCAGCCGCGCCAACGTGCTGACTGCCGGTGAGAACGCCGGTGGTACCTACATCGACATGCGCAACCTGGGTACCCAGCGCACCCTGGTGCTGGTCAACGGCAAGCGCCTGGGCATCAGCACCTCCGGCTACCAGGACATCTCGACCCTGCCGGTGTCGGCGGTCGAGCGCATCGAAGTGCTGAAGGACGGCGCCTCGGCCATCTACGGCTCCGACGCCATGGCCGGCGTGGTCAACATCATTACCCGCCATGACGTGTCCGGCGTGACCGCCAACGTCTACCACGGCCAGTACAGCCAGGGCGACGGCGGCCGTGACCGCATCGACGTGGTCGCCGGCTGGTCCAACGACCGCGGCTCGATCACCATCTCGGCCGAACATGCCGAAGAAAAGGCCGTGTGGGCCAAGGACCGCGGGTTCAGCGCCTTCGGCAACACCGACCGCCATCCGACCGAAGCCTGGACCACCGTCAGCCAGTACGGCCAGATCACCGGCCTGAAGGGCCCGGGCTGCGCCACCGCCAGCTGCGGCTACTCGCTCAACCGCGGCAGCGACCCGCTGAACCCGGCCAATTACCACATCACCAATCCGAATGCCCCGGACGGCGATGTCAGCAACACCAACGAGCAGATGCACCTGAACTATCCGCTGAAGCGGGATTCGGTGTTCGTCGATGGCCGCCTGAACATCACCGACGCGATCCACTTCAGCACGCAGCTGGGCTACAACAAGCGTGACTCGAGCCGCCAGATCGCCGGCTATCCGCTGCAGTCGTCCACCGCAGGCATCGGCGCGATGTCGGTCAACAGCTACTTCAACCCGTTCGGCAGCCAGCACGGTTACGCCACCCCCACCGCCGTGGCCTGGAACCACCGCACCTGGGAAGTGCCGCGCGTCAGCGACAGCTCGCTGAAGACCTACCGTGCCGTGGCCGCCTTCGGTGGTTCGTTCGATATCGGTGAGCGCTTCTTCGACTGGGAAGTGGGCTACCAGTACAACAAGAACGAGCTGCGCCAGCACGCCACCGGCAACCTGCACAAGCAGCGCGTCAAGGATGCCGTCGGCCCGTCGTACTACAACGCCGCCACTGGCAAGGTCGAGTGCGGCACCGCTGCGGCGCCGATCGCCAACTGCATGGTCTGGAATCCGCTGATCGCCGCAGGCGTGGTCGATCCGTACGGCCTGACCGGCAACCAGGCGCTGATCGACTACCTGATGCCGGCCGAGGATTCCTCCGGCAAGACCGTCGGCAAGAACTTCTTCGCCTCCATCGCGGGCAGCATCGTGACCCTGCCGGCCGGCGACCTGGGCTTTGCATTCGGCCTGGAAAACCGCAAGGAAACCGGTGAGTTCATTCCCGATGCCCTGGCCCAGACCGGCGCCACCACCAACCTGGCCTCGGGCCCGACCGGTGGCGGCTACCGCGTCAACGAAGCCTACCTGGAGTTGAACGCACCGCTGCTGGCCGACCTGCCGGGTGCGAAGGAGCTGACGCTGAACGCAGCGACCCGCTTCTCCGACTACGACACCTTCGGCAACACGCTCAACAGCAAGTTCGGCTTCAAGTGGAAGCCGTTCGAGCAGCTGCTGGTCCGTGGTACCTGGGCCGAAGGCTTCCGCGCACCGACCATCAATGACCTGTACGGTGGCGGTTCGGAAACCTTCACCACCGGTTACGCCGATCCCTGCGACACCGTGTACGGCGCTTCGCGCACCAGCGCCGAAGTGCGTGCCCGCTGCGCCCGCGACATCGCCGATGCCAACAACTACCGCCAGCTGAAGCAGGGCCTGGTGCCGATCACCAGCAGCACCGACCAGACCCCGGTGCCGTTCACCAGCGGCTCCAACCCGCTGCTGCAGCCGGAAACCTCCAAGAGCAAGACGCTGGGCCTGGTGTGGAGCCCGAGCTTCATCCCGAACTTCAACGCCTCGCTGGACTGGTGGAAGATCCGCATCGACAACACCATCGTTGCCGACAGCCCGAACCAGATCCTGATCGACTGCTACGAGCAGGGCGTGACCTCGCGCTGCGCACAGTTCACCCGTGATCCGGTCAACGGCATCGTCAACAAGCTGACCTACGGCAACCGCAACGCCGGCTTCCTGGAAACCGAAGGTTACGACATGGACGTGACCTACCGCTGGGATACCGATTCGTACGGCAAGTTCAGCAGCGCCTGGTCGACCACCTACGTCAGCTCGAACATCTTCCGTTCGACCAACGACACCACCGTGGTGCCGACCCCGACCAACGGCATCGGCAGCGGCTTCCGCGTGCGCTCCAACCTGACCGTGGGCTGGGACCTGGGCAACTTCGGCGTCACCTGGACCGCGCGTTACTACTCCGGCGTCAAGGAGCAGTGCCTGAGCCTCAGCGCGCATCCGGACGAGTGCTCCGATCCGGGCGTGCGCGCACCGTGGTACGCCGGTACCCGCAACTACAACGAGCGTGGTTCGGTCACCTTCCACGACGTGCAGTTCCGTTACAGCCTGCCGTGGGATGCCACCGTGTCGGTCGGCGCCAACAACGTGTTCGAGAAGTACGGCCCGGTGATGTACACCAAGCCGAACTCGGTGTTCTCGTACTACGGTGGCTACGATATCGGCCGCTTCGTCTACATGAAGTACCAGCAGCGCTTCTGATCCATCGCGCCGCCGCACCACCACGACCACGGCCCTTCGGGGCCGTGGTTTTTTTTGTCGCCAATGAACTGCTCTGCGTTGCGCTGGCGAGGCTGCAGGATGTTCTTCCCGGGCCTGTCATTTTGCGCTGCAGCGCGCGCAAGCTGTTGAGCATGCGGGGGTAACGCGGAATACGACAGCCTCGGTGCGGTCAGTGGTCGCTTTCCGCCTTTACGGAATTTGAACGCTGCGCGTTAGTGGGATGCCGTCGCGACGCAGGTCGTGGCGGCCGGACAGGCCCGCGATTCGGGTGTCCGCTTCCACACACAGAGAGAGAGACCGCATGATGCCGAGCACCTCCCCGTTGGGTTGGGCGATCCGCTGTGCGCTGGCCACGGCCGGCACCGCCGCCGCCCTGCCCGCACTGGCCCAGGATTCCGCCGCCACGGCCGGACTGGCCACGAATTCCGCCGCCCCGACCACGCTGGACCGCATCGAGATCACCGGTTCGCGCATCCGCCAGGTCGACCTGGAAACCGCGCAGCCGGTGCTGACCATCAGCCGCGCCGACATCGAGCGCCAGGGCTTCAACTCGGTGGCCGACATCCTGCAGAACCTGACCGCGATGGGCAGCCCCGCCGCCAGCCGCGCCAGTCCGTTGTCAGCAGGCGAGGCTTCCGGCGGCAGCTTCGTGGACATGCGCGGGCTGGGCGCGCAACGCACCCTGGTGCTGGTCAACGGCAAGCGCATGGGCATGACCACCGGCGGCCTGCAGGACATCTCCACCCTGCCTGCCGCCGCCGTTGAACGCATGGAAGTGCTCAAGGACGGCGCATCGGCCATCTATGGTTCCGATGCGATGGCCGGCGTGGTCAACATCATCACCCGCCGCAACGTGGAAGGTGTCAGCGCCAGCGTCTACCAGGGCCAGTACAGCCAGGGCGATGGTGCCCGCACGCAGTTCGACGTGGTGGGTGGCTGGTCCAACGACCGCGCCTCGGTCAGCTTCGCCGCCGAGCACGTCGAGGAGAAAGGCGTGTGGGCCCGCGATCGCTGGTTCAGTGCCCACACCAACACCGACCGCCATTCCGCCGATGGCTGGACCTCGGTCGGCCAGTGGGGCCGCATCACCGGCTTCAATGGCCCGGGCTGCGCCAGCAGCCGCGGCTGCAGCTACTCGCTGGATCGTGGCGCCACGCCCGGCGGCCCCGACAGTTTCCACCTGAGCGACGATACCCCCTTTACCGGCGATGTCAGCAACAGCAACGAGCAGATGCATGTGCAGACGCCGATCAAGCGCGATTCGATCTTCGTCGATGGCCGCGTGGCGCTGATCGATTCACTGCACTTCAACACCCAGCTGGCCTACAACCGCCGCGAGACCACCCGGCAGATCGCCGGCTATCCGTTCCAGTCCGGCGGCGCCGGCATCAAGCCGATGTCGAAGGACAGCTGGTTCAACCCGTTCGGCAGCCACCACGGCTACCAGACGCCCAGCGATGTGGACTGGAACCGGCGCATCTGGGAGATCCCGCGCGTGAGCGTCAGCGACCTCACCACCTGGCAGGGCGTGGCCGCGTTCGAAGGCAGCTTCGAAGTGGGTTCGCATGGCTTCGACTGGGAAGTGGGGTACCAGTACAACCGCAGCGAACTGACCCAGCGCGCGACCGGAAACCTGCACAAGCAGCGCGTCGAGGATGCAACCGGTCCCTCGTTCTTCAACCCCGAAACCGGCAAGGTCGAATGCGGTACGCCCGGCGCCCCGGTGGCGGGCTGCATGCCGTGGAATCCCCTGGTGCCCTACGGCCAGAACGATCCCAACGGCCTGACCGGCAACCAGGCCCTGATGGACTGGCTGTTCCCGGAGGAAATCAGCCGCGGCCGCACCACCAGCCGCAATCTGTTCGCCACCGTGAGCGGCACCGTATTGACCCTGCCGGGCGGCGACCTCGGCATGGCCGTGGGCGTGGAGAGCCGCCGCGAGGACGGCCGCTTCATTCCCGACCCGCTGGCACAGACTGGCGCCACCACCAATCTCGCCGCGGGACCGACCGGCGGTGGCTACCGGGTGGATGAAGCCTACCTGGAGCTGAGCGTTCCGTTGCTGCGCGACCTGCCCGCGGCGCACGAGCTCACCGTCAATGCCGCCACCCGCTACTCCGACTACAGCACCTTCGGCGATACCCTCAACAGCAAGTTCGGCTTCACCTGGAAGCCGATCGAGCAGGTGCTGCTGCGCGGTACGTGGGCACAGGGCTTCCGCGCCCCGACCATCGCCAATCTGTACGGCGGTGGCTCGCAGACCTTCACCACCGGCTTCCGCGACCCCTGCGACACGGTCTACGGGGCATCGGCCACCAGTCCGGAAGTGCGCGCCCGCTGCGCGGCCGATATCGCCAATGCAGATACCTACCGCCAGCTGGGCCAGGGCAACGTGCCCATTGAAAGCAGCAGTGCGCAGACCCCGCTGCCATTCACCAACGGCGCCAATCCCGACCTGCAGCCGGAAACCTCGACCAGCCGCACCCTGGGCGTGGTCTGGAGCCCGGGCTTCGCGCCCGGCCTGAACGTCGCGCTGGACTGGTGGAAGATCCGCATCGACAACACCATCGTGGCCGACCACCCCAACGACATGCTGCGCGACTGCTACGAGCTCGGCATTGCCGAGCGCTGCGCCAACTTCACCCGCGATCCAGTGCTGGGTATCGTCAACCAGCTCAACTATGGCGTGCGCAACAGCGGCTTCCGCGAAACCGAAGGCTATGACCTGGAACTGAGCCATCGCTGGGACACCGACTGGGGCACCCTGCGCACCGACTGGAAGAGCACCTACGTGGTGTCGGCGCTGACGCGCAGCACCAATGATGCCGATGTGGTGCCTACACCCGGCAACGGCCTGGCCGGCGCAGGCGGCATCGGCTTCCGCACCCGCTCCAACCTGTCGCTGGACTGGGAGCGCGGCAACGTCGGCATCAACTGGGGCCTGCGCTACTACTCGGCGGTGAAGGAACAGTGCTTCAGCCCGCGCCTGCATGCCGACGAATGCTCGCACCCGGGCCAGCAGGCCCCGTGGTACAGCGGCGTGCGCAATTACAACCGCCGCGGCTCGACCACCTTCCACGACCTGCAGGTCCGCTACTCGCTGCCGTGGGACGCCACCGTCTCGGTTGGTGCCAACAACGTGTTCGAGAAATACGGCCCGATCATGTACACCCAGCCGAGCGCCAACTTCTCCTATTACGGCGGCTACGACATCGGCCGCTTCATCTACATGAAGTACCAGCAGCGCTTCTGATCCACCGCACGGCCCTTCGGGGCCGTGCTTTTGCCGGCCGGCGCGGCCGTCATCCGACGGTCGCACTGTGGTCACAACCACTACATGGGCAGGGCTGAGCATGCCGGAAAACCGGAGGCCTGCCATGCGCCATGCCATTGTCACCGAGACCTATCCGCCGGAAGTCAACGGCGTCGCGCTCACCGTGCAGGGCCTGGAGCAGGGCCTGCGCGCGTCCGGGCATGAGGTCGACCTGATCCGTCCACGACAGGCCAGTGAAGCACTGGACTCGCCGCCCGGCACGCTGCTGGTGCCGGGCGCCGCCCTGCCCCGTTACCCTGGCCTGCGCTTCGGCCTGCCCGCGCCGATCCGGCTCGGCCGGCACTGGCAGCAGCAGCGCCCCGATGCGGTCTACATCGCCACCGAAGGCCCGCTGGGCTGGTCGGCACTGCGCACCGCCCGCCGCCTTGGCATCCCGGTGGCGACCGGCTTCCACACCCGCTTCGACGAATACCTGCCCGACTACGGCGTGGCCTGGCTGCAGACGGCGGCAATGCGCTGGATGCGCCGCTTCCACAACCAGGCCGATGCCACCCTGGTGCCGACCCGCGAACTGCAGCAGTTCCTCACCGATCAGGGCTTCGAGCGGGTGCGCCTGCTGGCCCGCGCCGTCGACAGCCAGCAGTTCGAACCCAGCCGGCGCGACCCGGCACTGCGCGAGGAATGGGGCGTCGATGGCAACGGCCTGGTCGCCATCTACGTCGGCCGCATCGCCGCCGAGAAGAACCTCGGGCTGGCGGTGAAGGCCTTCCGCCGCCTGCAGCAGGTGCGGCCGAAAGCGCGCTTCGTGTTCGTCGGCGACGGCCCGGCGCGCGAGAAGCTGGCGCACGAGAATCCGGACTTCATCTTCTGCGGCATCCAGCGCGGCGACGCCCTGGCCCGCCACTTCGCCAGCGGCGACCTGTTCCTCTTCCCCAGCCGCAGCGAGACGTTCGGCAACGTGACCCTGGAAAGCATGGCCTGCGGCCTGGCCACGGTGGCCTTTGACTACGGCGCTGCGCGTGAGTACCTGCGCAAC
Source organism: Stenotrophomonas sp. STEN054 (assembly GCF_056854535.1). Classification (NCBI taxonomy): domain Bacteria; kingdom Pseudomonadati; phylum Pseudomonadota; class Gammaproteobacteria; order Lysobacterales; family Lysobacteraceae; genus Stenotrophomonas; species Stenotrophomonas sp. STEN054. The sequence goes on from NZ_JBXFWG010000028.1 coordinate 16,402, forward strand.
GGTGAAAACGGCGCGGCCGTGGATACCGACGAGGCGTTCGTCGAGGCGGCCGTGCACCTGGCCAGCGACGATGCGCTGCGCCGCGAACTGGGCAGCAACGCCGCCCGCGCGATGAAGCGCCTGCACCCGCAGCAGGTGGTGGCCGAATTCGAAACGCTGCTGGCCGAACTGGCCCAGGCACGGAGGACCGGACATGCGCACAACGCCGCTTGAAGGACTGGCCGGCCGCGAAACGCGGCTGTGCCGCCGGGCAAACCACTACTGCCGGCGCCGCCGCGTGCGCCGCCTGTTCTCGGTCATCAGCCGGCTGGGTGATGGCGTGTTCTGGTACGTGCTGATGGGCGCACTGGTACTGGTCGATGGCTTCGACGGCCTGCGCGCGTCGGTGCACATGGCCGCCACCGGCCTGGCCGCCCTTCTGCTGTACAAGGGCCTGAAGCGCTGGACCCGGCGCCCGCGGCCGTACGCTGCCGACCTGCGCATCCGCGCCTGGGTGGCACCGCTGGACGAGTTCAGCTTCCCCTCCGGGCACACCCTGCACGCGGTGTCGTTCACCATCGTGGCGCTGGCCTACTACCCGTGGCTGGCGCCGTTGCTGGTGCCCTTCACCTTCGGCGTCGGCCTGTCGCGCGTGGTGCTGGGCCTGCATTACCCGAGCGACGTGCTGGCCGCCACCGGCATCGCCGCGCTGCTGGCCGCGGCCAGCCTGGCCTGGCTGCCGCTGCCGGTATGAAGACACCGGTAGCGCCGGGCCATGCCCGGCGGATGATGCCCTAGAATGCCCGCATGACGACGCTGTTCATTTCCGATCTGCACCTGGACCCGAGCCGTCCAGCCATCACCGACCTGTTCCTGCGCTTCCTGCGCGAGGACGCGCCCGGCGCGGACGCGCTGTACATCCTCGGCGACCTGTTCGAAGCCTGGATCGGCGATGACACGCCTTCGGCGGCGGCCGATGCAGTGGCCGATGCGCTGAAGGTGCTGTCCGACAGTGGCGTGCCGGTGTTCTTCATGCGCGGCAACCGCGATTTTCTGCTGGGCGAGGAGTACGCGCGCCGTGCCGGCCTGCGCATCCTGCCGGACCCGACGGTGATCGAGCTGTACGGCCGCCCGGTGATGCTGCAGCACGGCGACCTGCTGTGCACCGACGATATTCCCTACCAGCAGTTCCGCGCGCAGACCCGCGACCCGGTGTTCCAGGCCCAGTTCCTGTCGCAGCCGCTGGCCGCGCGCATCGCGTTCGCGCAGAAGGCACGTGACGCGAGCCAGGCGAAGCAGTCGGAAATGAAGCAGGCCGACCGCGCGACGTTCGAAACCGTCACCGACGTGGCCCCGGGCGAAGTCGAGGCCACCTTCGTGCGCCATGGCGTGGACACGATGATCCACGGCCACACCCACCGCCCCGCCATCCACACCCTGCAGGCCGGCGGCCGCAGCTGCACCCGCATCGTGCTGGGCGACTGGTACGAACAGGGTTCGGTGCTGCGCGTGGATGCCGACGGTTGGCGCCTGGATTCGCTCAAGCGCGACTGATGGATTGGCGGGTGCCAACCAGGGTTGGCATCTACCAGACCGCGCAGGCCGGTAGACGCCGCCCCTGGTCGGCGGGTGCCATCCGGTAACCGCCTCAGCGGAAGCCGGCCACCGTCTGCTTGGTCGTAACCAGTACGCGCTGGTTGTCGGCCGAACTGGCAATGCCCATCGGGATGCCGTTGTAGCTGATGTTCGGGTTGGACCAGTAGTTCAGGCGCGGGCAGCCGCGCGTGCAGTCGTAGGCCATGATCGTGCGCCAGCCGGTACCGCTGGCCGGCTCGTAGCGGTAGCCGTGGCCGAACGCATACGGCGAGGTGCTCGGATCGTTGGCAATGTCATGCCGGGCACTCTGCAGGTGGCCGATCTCGTGGGCGAACGAGTAATAGCCCGTCGCGCAGTCCCAGTACACCGCCGCGAACGCCGTCGCCGCCGTTGAACCGATGCCCGAGGCCAGGCCGCAGTAGCTGGTGTTGTTGATCAGCAGCACGCCGACATCCGCGGTCGTGGAGTTGCGGCTGGCATGGATGCTGTCCATGTAGCCGTCGCTGGTGTTGCGGAAGCGGGTGAGGTCGGTGGTGAAGTTGCCAGACTCGGTGTAGCTGGTGGTTTCATAACCGGCCAGCTGCATGGTAATGCCGACGTTGCTGTTGGCATAGCCCTGGTTGGATTCGGCCACTGCCAGCTGCACCAGCGACTGCATGTTGCCGCCGTAGGCCGCCACCGCCGCATTCGTGGCCACCACCAGCACGCGGAGGGTGGCTGGCGTGCCCGACGAGGCCTGGGCGGTGCCGAGGCGTTCACTGTCCCCCATCGGAATCTTCGGCAGCTGGTTGTAGTCGGCCGGATGATCGGCCGGCATCCGGGTTTCATCCACCGCCACCAGGATGTGGCGGTCGCCGAGCGGACGCAGGCGGTACAGCTTGCCGTCCTTGCGGATCGAGCCGGTGAGGGTGTTGCCCGAGCGCACCACGATCAGCGAATTGCCCGGATCATCCTGGCCGTTGGAGGTAGCCTTCTGCAGGCGGTCCGACGGCGTGCGGATCTGGCCATACCAGACGCTGCCGCCATCGGGTAGCGCTTCGACCCTGCTGCGGGTTGCCTGCACCTTCTGCCCCAGCAGCTCGAATTCCAGCTGCGCCTGCGCGGTGGCGGCCGCATCGATGCGTACTTCCTGCACGGTGGCGGTGGACGGCGTCGACAGCAGCCGGGCCAGCGCGGGATCACTGCCGGCCGAAGCGCGGCTGAGGATGGTTACCGGTTCAAACAACGGCGCGGCACTGGCCGCCGCCGCCGAAAGGCCCAACAACACGCCAACCGCGGTTCTACCCATCGATCTGGACATCATTCTGGTCGCTCCTGAAGTGAGGTGGACAGCCTTGATGCATCGCGACCCGGTTTGCCGGGTCCGGCCATTCGGCCTGTCCGGCGCATGTGAATTCAATAGAAGATCCCCGTGGAAATCCGGATCTGTGATGGAGCGCAGCAGCGTTCAGTCAGGTAGAAAGCGGCAGTACACTTCGCCAACACGCAGCTTTCGCGCCACCGTGACGTGGCCACGACGGGGAATGCACATGGCACCAGGCCAGCACCAGGCAGACACCGACGCCGATCCCGGGGTCCTGCGCATCGGCCTGTTCTTCGACGGCACCCGCAACAACGCGCACAACCTCGCGCGCGGGCGCCCGCAGGCCCCGCAGCCGCGCCCCGCCCTGCTGCGTGCCGACGACGACTCGACCTACCAGAGCCGGCTGACCAGCAGCTACGACAACGGCACCACCAACATCACCCGGCTGTACCAGCTGTACCCGGACAGCCGGCGCACCCCCGGGGCGGGCGCATCGCTGGCGATCTACATCGAAGGCGTCGGCACCCGCGATGATGCCGAGGATGATCTGATCGGACTGGCGTTCGGCGTGGGCGCCAGCGGCGTTCGCGCCAAGGTGCAGCGTGCGTTGCAGGTGCTGCTGCCGGCCGCCCTGGCCGCACTCGCTGCAAGGCAGCACACCCCGCTGCACAACGTGCAGGTGGATCTGTTCGGTTATTCGCGTGGCGCAGCGGCGGCGCGCGATGTCGCCAACCAGCTGCGCGGCTGGGATGGCGCGCGCTGGCGTCAGCTGCTGCTGCAGGCGGGCCTGGCCTGCGCGGCGGATTTCGCGGTGCAGCGCCCGGCGCTGCGCTTCATCGGCCTGTTCGACACGGTGGTGGCGGTCAGCGGCGGCCGCGCCGACGAGCAGCCGCAGCTGGCCCTGCCTGCGGGCATCGCCGGCCGCGTGGTGCAGCTGGTGGCCCGCGATGAGCACCGCCAGCACTACCCGCTGACCACGGTGGCAGCGGCGCATGCCGAGATCGTGCTGCCCGGCGTGCACGCCAACATCGGCGGTGGCTACGACCAGACCGAGGAAGGTCCAAAGCTGCTGAGCCGTCCGCGCCGGCAGCAGCTGCGCCGCCTGCCGGTGCCCGACTACCAGACGCCTTCACTGGCGCAGCTGCAGGCGACCACGGTGTACGCCGAAGCACAGGCCGATGCCGAGCGCTGGCGGCAGCAGCTGGGCGTGGATGAGAAGGAGGTCTGGGTGGATGTCTGGCACCAGTGGCAGCAGCAGCGCCGTGCCGGCAGCCGCAGCGTGCTGCTGGCCCCGGTGCTGTACGTGACCGCAGCGGTAGTGCTGCGCCGGCCCATCGACTGGCGCTACCAGCTGATCGCCCTGCAGGTGATGCAGCGGCAGGCCCGCGACGCCGGCGTGCAGTGGACCGCCGAGGCCGCCGACGTGGCGGCATGGGCGCTGCCCCCAGCCCTGCAGCCGATCGCGCGGCGACTGCTGGAGGGACAGGCACTGACCCCGACCCAGGAAGCACTGCTGCGCCGCCGCTACCTGATGCAGTCGGCACACTGGAATTTCGATGCCCTCGGCGACACCGCGCTGACCTATGCCGCCGATGCCGGGGTGAGCGAGTTGCCGTATCGACCCGGGCCGGGGTTGTTCTACATCAACCGACCAACGGTGGATGGCAGGCGCGTGGTCCTGCCCAACGCGTAAGGCGCATCCACGCATGGCGTGGATCTACTTCATGCAGCGTGCCGCGATCCACGCAACGCGCCGCCCCGTCGGTAGATCCACGCCATGCGTGGATGCCGCCACCCGGCGCGGATCAACCGGCCTGTTCGATCAGGTTGGCCAGTTCCTCGGCATCGAACCCGGCCAGCAGTCGGGCTTCAAGGTTGAACGGGCCGTGCAGGTAGCCGCCGGCGTATTCCAGCAGCAGTTCCTTGAAGCGTGCGCGCGGTTCAACGCCGGCACGCTCGCAGTACCAGCGGTACCAGCGCGAACCGGCGGCGACGTGCGCCACTTCCTCGCGCAGGATTACTTCCAGTACGTCGGCAGTTTCAGCGTCGCCGACGTTGCGCAGCTTCTCGATCATGCCCGGCGTCACATCCAGCCCGCGGGCTTCCAGCACGCGCGGCACCAGTGCCATGCGCGCCAGGCCATCGTGGGCGGTCTTCTCACACATTTCCCACAGGCCGTTGTGCGCGGGGAAATCGGCGTATTCGTGGCCATGCACCTGCAGCCGCTCGCGCAGCAGCAGGAAGTGCCGCGACTCGTCATCGGCGCAGCTGACCCAGTCGGCATGGAACGCCGCCGGCAGGCCACGGAAGCGATACACCGCATCCCAGGCCAGGTCGATCGCGTTCAGTTCGATATGGGCGATGGCGTGGATGAAAGCGGCGCGGCCTTCGACCCCGCCCAACCCGCGACGCGGCACCTGCCGCGGGTGTACCAGCACCAGCTGCGCGGGACGGCCGGGCATGCGGATCGCGTCGGGCGGCGGCGCGTCGGCGGCCACCTTCAGGCGGCCAGCACGGAACGCGGCCGCATAGGCCTGGGTCAGCGCGACCTTGCGCAGCGGGTCGGCTTCGGCGAGGCACTGCTGCGCAGCGCGCAGCAGGTCACCACCGACGTCGGGGACATCCACCACGGCCTGGGCCTCAGGCGCGGCGCTTGTGCTTGGCGTCGTCCGAACGCAGCTGCTGGATGCGCTCGAAGTAGCCCGGCTCGATGCCCGTCGGGTAATGGCCGTTGAAGCACGACGAATCGAAGCTGCGCAGCGCCGTGTTGCCTTCGCTCACCGCCGCTTCCATGTCCTCGATGTCCTGGTAGATCAGCCAGTCGCAGCCCAGGTGGGCTTCGATCTCTTCCACCGTGCGGTTGTGCGCGACCAGTTCCTCGGCCGCCGGCATGTCGATGCCGTAGATGTTCGGGAAACGCACCGGCGGTGCAGCGCTGGCCAGGTAGACCTTGCGCGCGCCCGCGTCACGGGCCATCTGCACGATCTGCTGGCTGGTGGTGCCGCGCACGATCGAGTCGTCCACCAGCAGCACCACGCGGTTGCGGAACTCAAGGTGGATCGGGTTGAGCTTGCGGCGCACCGACTTCACCCGCTCACCCTGCCCCGGCATGATGAAGGTGCGGCCGATGTAGCGGTTCTTGATGAAGCCTTCGCGGTACTTCACGCCGAGCACGTTGGAGATTTCCAGCGCGGCATCGCGGGAGGTGTCCGGGATCGGGATGATCGTGTCGATGTCGTGGTCCGGGCGCAGGCGCAGGATCTTCTCGCCCAGCTTGATGCCCATGCGCATGCGCGCCTTGTGCACCGACACGTTGTCGATCATCGAATCGGGGCGCGCGAAGTACACGTACTCGAAGATGCACGGGGTGTGCTCGGCCGGCTCGGCGCAGATCTCCGAGAACAGTTCGCCACGCGCGGTGATCACCAGCGCCTCGCCCGGCTGCACGTCGCGCACGCGCTGGAAGCCCAGCACGTCCAGCGCCGCCGATTCGGAGGCCACGATGTACTCGTCACCTTCGGCGTGGCTGCGCTTGCCCAGCACCAGCGGACGGATGCCATGCGGATCGCGGAAGGCGACCAGGCCCAGGCCCAGCACCACGCTGACCACCGCGTAGCCGCCCTTGCAGCGGCGGTGCACGCCGGCCACGGCGCGGATGGCCGCTTCCGGGCTGAGCTGGCGCTGCTGCTCCAGTTCGTAGGCGAACACGTTCAGCAGCACTTCGCTGTCCGAATCGGTGTTGACGTTGCGGCGGTCCTGCTCGAACACCTGGCGACGCAGGTCCTCGGTGTTGATCAGGTTGCCGTTGTGGGCCAGCGCGATGCCGTACGGCGAATTGACGTAAAACGGCTGGGCCTCGTCCATGCCTTCCGAACCGGCAGTCGGGTAACGCACGTGGGCGATGCCGATGTTGCCTTCCAGGGTGGACATGGTGCGGGCGTCGAACACGTCGCGGACCAGGCCGGTGGCCTTCTGTACCCGCAGGCGGCTGCCGCTGGCGGTGGCGATGCCTGCCGCGTCCTGGCCGCGATGCTGGAGGACGGTCAAGCCGTCATACAACTGCCCGGCGACGTTCTGGTTGCCGACGATTCCGACGATGCCACACATGGTGCGAGGTCTCCGCTGGGCATGCGCCCAGTTACAGGGAAGGTGGCCATGCCTGGCCTTCAGTGATCGCCGCGCCTGCGGTCGACGTTGGCCGGATCGTCCGGCTCGATGTTGCCTGGCAGTGCTGGGGCATCCGGGCGCACTTCGGCCGGATCATGTTCGCTGCCCTGTTCCGCTTTCGCAGGCCGCAGCCATCCGCTGCCCGCCACTACCTGGTTGAGGATGCCATTATCGCCTGTCGCGCCCGGCTTGCCCAACCCGGCGCCCGCGTTCTTGCCCATTTCCATCAACGCAGATGGGGACAAAGTGTCCACTGGCAAGGCCTTGGGCAGCAGATCGGCGCCCGGTACCTCCCACTGCGGCAGCTTGCTGTTCATCCAGGCCACGGCCGGGTTCAGCACCGCGCGCAGGCTGGAGTTGCGCCAGGACGGCTCGGCGGTCAACGGGGTGAAGCTGCCCAGCAGCAACAGGATGGCCGCGATCAGCCCGCCGCGCACGGTGCCCAGCACCCCGCCCAGCAGGCGGTCCAGGCTGCCCAGCATGTTGCGGTGGACGATGTGCTTGATGACCATGCCGATGACCGCAACCACCAGCATCACGCCGATGCCGACGCCCAGGTAGCCACCGATGAAGTGCTCGCCGCCCGGTGCGGCCGGGGCCGACCACCAGCGCGCGGCATCACTGCCGAAGGCAAAGGCCGCCCAGGCGGCGACCAGCCACGAGACGGTGCCGATGACGATGCTCACGAAGCCGCGCAGCAAGCCGAGCAGGGCCGAGGCGGCAATCACGAACAGCAGCACCACGTCGATCATGGCGCCCCGCTCCTTCGGCGGCGCTGGCAACGGGGCTGCGGGCAGGTCATGGGTGTGGTCGCACCATGCCGGCCACGCCGACCTTGGCGGCGACCTGCGCCTTCAGCTGTTCGGCGTCGGCGCGGTTGGCCACCGGCCCGACCCGCACGCGGTGCAGGGTGCCCTTCTCGGTACGGACCTGCTCGACGAAGGCGCTGAAACCGGCGGCGCGGACCTTGTCGCGCAGCGCGTTGGCATCGTTGGCCTGGCCGAACGCGCCCAGCTGCACGGCGAAGCCGACACTGCTGGCAGCCGGGGCGGCCGGCGTGGCCGGGGCCTCGGGCTTGCTGGCCGTGGCTTCCGGCTTGGGCTGCGGCTTGGCCGGTTCCGGCTTGGGCTGCGGCTTGGGTGCTTCCGGCTTGGCGACCGGCGGCGCTGCGGCGGTCGGGGTGCTGGCCGGCAGGCTCTCGCTACGCACCGGGTTGCCGGCAGCCGTCGGCGACGGCGCAGCGACCGGGGTGCTGGCGCTGGGTGCGGCCGGGGTGGCGGCCACGGCCGAAGACGGCGCGGCGCTGGCGTCCAGGGTGATCACTTCGGCCTTTACGTCACCACGGACCTTGACGGCCTGCAGGCGTGCGGCTTCGGCCTGCGCGCGGTCGGCATACGGCCCCACGCGCACGCGCCAGGCCGGGCGGCCATTGATCGATGCGGTTTCGGTGAAGCCCGGCAGCTGCGAACGCTTCAGGTAGGCGATGACGGCATCGGCATCGGCCTGGCTGCCGTAAGCACCGAAGGTGACTGCGTAATTGCCGGCAGCGACAGCCGGCGAGGTATCGACGGTGGGCGGGGTGGCCGGCGCGGCAGCCTCCTCGACCGGCTTGGCCTGGCCACTCTGCAGGCCGGTGGCGCCACCGGCCGGGGCGACCAGCGGCAGCTCACGGGTTTCGAACTGGCCATCGCCCGGCGCGTCGGGCGCGGCGATCGGCACATTGGCCACGCCACTGTCCGGGGCAGGCCCCTTGACCAGCATCGGCAGGAAAATCACGGCCAAGGCCACCAGGACGATGGCACCAATCAGACGCTGTTTCAGAGGCGTATCCACGTGAGGCAGGCGACAGGGCGGAGAAGGGTCGATTATACGGGTGCCGGAGCAGACGGCGTCGGCGCTGGCTGAACGCGGATCAGGAACGGTCCTGCAGCCACTGCAGCGCGGCGGCAGCGGTGTGGAACGAGCCGAACACCAGCACCCGGTCACCGCGCCCGGCCTGGGCCAGCACCTGCTGCAGCGCCTGTTCGACGCTGTCGGCCAGTGTGGCGGTGGCGGCCGGCGTATCGGCCAGGCGCGCCTGCAGCTGCTGCGCGGTCTGTCCACGCGGCCCTTCAAGGCCGGCCAGGGTCCACTGCGCGACGCTGTCCTGCAGCGCCTGCACCACGCCAACGGCGTCCTTGTCCTGCAGCGCCGCGTACACCGCCAGGGTGCGGCCGGGCGCCACTGCGGCGTTCAGCGCGCGCGCCAGCTGGCCGGCGGCCTGCGGGTTGTGGCCGACGTCCACGCGGATCTGCACGCCGTCGCGCTCGAAGGCCTGCATGCGGCCGGCAATGCGCGCGGCAGCGATGCCCGCGGCCCAGGCGGCACGCGGCACCGGCTTGTCCAGCGCGCGCAGCGCGGCAATGGCAGCACCGGCATTGGCCAGCTGGATCGGGCCGGCCAGGGCCGGGGTCGGCAGTTCCATGCGCAGGCCGACATCGCGCCAGCGCCAGCGCTGGGCGTCGATCGGCTCGTAGAAATAGTCACTGCCGCCGCGGATGGCATTGGCGCCCACCAGGTAGGCGCGTGCCAGCACGCTGGACGGCGGATCGGTCTCGCCCAGGATCACCGGCTTCCAGCCGCGGATGATGCCGGCCTTCTCGGTGCCGATCGCCTCGCGGTCCTCGCCCAGCCACTCGGCATGGTCGATATCCACGGTGGTGATGACCGAGACGTCGGCATCGATGATGTTGACCGCATCCAGGCGGCCGCCCAGGCCCACTTCGAGCACGGCCAGGTCCAGCCCGGCATCGGCGAACAGCTGCAGCGCGGCCAGCGTGCCGTACTCGAAATAGGTCAGGGTGATGTCACCGCGCGCCGCTTCCACCGTGTTGAACGCCGCGACCAGCGCGGCGTCGTCCACGTCCTGGCCATCGATGCGCACCCGCTCGTTGTAGCGCAGCAGGTGCGGCGAGGTGTACGCGCCGACCTTCCAGCCGGCGGCACGGCCGATGGCCTCGATGAAAGCAACCGTGGAGCCCTTGCCGTTGGTGCCACCGACCACGATGGTGTGCCCGGCCGGCGCGCCCAGGCCCATTGCCGTGGCCACTGCGCGCACGCGCTCCAGGCCCATGTCGATGGTCGCCGGGTGCTGGCGTTCAATGTAGTCCAGCCAGTCGGCCAGGGTGGTCGGGGTGTTCGTCACGGCAGCGGTTCCAGCAGAAGCAGGTGGTTCGGGAATCAGAGGGCGCGGTGCTTGGCTTCGCCGAAGAACGGCGTGTGGTGGGCGCAGTCGTTCAGGCGCACCACTTCCAGGTTGTCCAGGTCGGGGCCTTCGAGCAGGTTCAGGGTGGTCGGCGCCTGGCGGAAGGTCCACAGGCGGGAAATCGGCAGGCCGAGCACCTTGCACAGGATCACCCGGTTGACCGCGTCATGGGCGACCACCAGCAGGGTGTCGTGCTCGCCGAGGCCTTCGGCGGCACGCGCCAGGCCACGCCAGCTGCGCTCGAGCACCAGGCGCAGCGATTCGCCGCCGGGCATCAGCACGGTATCGGGTTCCTCGCGCCAGGCCTTCAGGCGCGACGGGTCTTTTTCATTGATCTCGCTGGCCAGCAGGCCTTCCCACTCACCGTGGGCGATTTCCTGCAGTTCCGGTTCGGTCTGCAGCATGGCGGCGCGGTCGGCACCGAGGGCGAGCTGGGCGGTCAGCTGGGCGCGCGACAGCGGCGAGGCCACCGCACGGGTGATGTCCACCGAGGCGAGACGGGCGCCCAAAGCCTGGGCCTGGGCTTCGCCGATGGGCGAAAGCGGGATGTCGATCTGGCCCTGGTAGCGGCCTTCGGCGTTCCACGGCGTTTCGCCGTGACGGGCAAGCAGGATGCGCATGCGAACAAGGGGTCCTGGGGGAGGAGGAGTCCACGCTCGTTCACATCCTGTGAAGTACGCGGAACAGGGATGATACCTGTTCGGCGGACCGGGCCGGTCGGGGCATGAAAAAACCCCGCGACCAGGGTCGCGGGGCTTCAGGTTTGAACACCGATTGCGCCAGTAGATCCACGCCATGCGTGGATGCTCCGCCCGGTTCGGCCCGGTCAGTAGATCCACGCCATGCGTGGATGCTCCGCCCGGTGGCGTTGCCGGCCAGCGGCCGGCACTACCTTACTTCGCCAGGTTCAGTTCCTTCAGCAGCTGCGGCGCCGGCGCCACTTCCTGCATGATCCACTGCATGTAGCGGCTGTCCACGGCGATCATGCGGGTCATCACCGGGTCGAACACCCAGTTGGAGCTGACCGATTCCCAGTTGCCGTCGAAGGCCAGGCCGACCAGCTTGCCGTGCGCGTCCAGCACCGGCGAACCGGAGTTGCCGCCGGTGATGTCCAGGTTGGACAGGAAGTTCACCGGCACCGAGCCAATGCGCTTGTCTTCCAGGCCGCCGTAACGCTTGGCCTTGACCGCATCGAGCAGCGCCTTCGGCGAATCGAACGGATCTTCCCCGGTTTCCTTGGCGGCGACGCCTTCCAGGGTGGTGAACGGGGTGTACTGCACGCCGTCCTTGGCATAGCCCATGACGTTGCCGAAGGTGATGCGCAGCGACAGGTTGGCGTCCGGGTAGACGAACTCGCCCTGGCTCTTCTTGTAGTCGGCCACGGCCTGCAGGTACAGCGGACGGGCGGTCAGCGATTCGCCTTCGCGGATCTTGCGCTGTTCTTCCTGCTTCAGCAGCGCCGGCATGACGGCCACGGCGTACCGGATGGCCGGATCGGTACTGGCTTCGAAGGCGGCACGGTCGGCGGTGAACCACTTCAGGCGCGTATCGAGGCTGCCCAGCTGGGTGCCCGACAGCTTGCCGACCAGCGACTTCACGGCGGCCTCGTCGCTGCCACCCAGCCACGTGTTCAGGACTTCGTTGTCACGCTGCGCGGCCGGCAGGGCCACGTACTGGTCCAGCCAGTAGGTCTGCAGCTGCTGGTCCATCTTCGCCACGTAGCGGCGGTCCATCTGCTTCAGGCCACCTTCGATGGTGGTCAGGTCGCGCTGCTGGTAGCCGGCTTCGCGTTCGGCGTCCGGCTTGCTGCGCTCGATCGACAGGCGGTACAGGGTGATGGCGGCGCTGACGGCCGAGGTGTTGTTGAACTGCGACACGAACAGGTCGCGCTCACGCGTGGCCTTGCTGGTGTCCAGGTGCTTGAGCAGCTGCGCGTGCGCGGCCAGGGCCGGCTTGCCGGCGGCACCCTGCTTCCTCAGCCAGGCCAGCACGGCGGCTTCTTCGGCCTGCTTCTGGCCGGCCGCGTCGATGCGCTTGAAGCCTTCCAGCTGGCCCAGGTAATTCTTGGCCACGTTGTTCATGCTGGCGGCGGTGGCGGCGTACTTCACCTTCACGTCCGGGTCGGCCTTGCCGGCCTCGTCGATCATCTTCAGCACCGCGTTGTAGTGGCGGGCGATGGTCGGGTAGGTAAAGCTGGCGGTCTCGTTGAACTCACCGGCCAGGGCGTAGCGGTTGGTGCGGCCCGGGTAGCCGGCCACCATCACGAAGTCGTCGGCACCCAGCGGCTGGTCGGCGAACTTCAGGAAGTGCTTGGGCTGGTAGGGCACGTTGTCGGCCGAGAATGCCGCCGGCTTGCCGTCCTTGCCGACATAGGCGCGGTAGAACGAGAAATCGCCGGTGTGGCGCGGCCACATCCAGTTGTCGATGTCGCCACCGAACTTGCCGACGCTGCCCGGGGGCGCGTAGACCAGGCGCACGTCCTTGATTTCCATGTTGCGGAACAGGCGGTAGGTGTTGCCGCCGCTGAACGAGTACAGGCGGCAGCGGAAGCCGGCATCGGCTTCACAGGCGGCGACCTGTGCCTTGTCGAAGGCATCCAGGGCGCGGCTGCGGGCCAGCGGATCCTTGCCGGCGGCAGCGATGGCAGCCTTGGCCTGGGCGGTGACGTCGGTGATCTGGTCGAGCACGAACACGCGGGCGTTCGGGCCGGCGCTCAGTTCGTCGCTGAGCGTGGGCGCGTTGAAGCCGTCCTTGATCAGGTTCTTCTGCGCGGTCGAGTTCAGCTGGATGGCGCCGTAGGCACAGTGGTGGTTGGTGACCACCAGGCCCTGCGGGGACACGAAGCTGGCGGTGCAGCCGCCGAGCGCGACCACCGCGCCCATCGGGTCGCCGGTCAGGTCGGCCAGCTGTTCAGGGGACAGCTTCAGGCCGGCCTTCTGCAGCGGGCCGGCGATTTCCGGCAGCTGCTGCGGCACCCACATGCCTTCGGCGGCATGGGCGACCTGGACCAGCCCGAGGCTGGCGACGACGGAGAATGCAAGCAGGTTCGAGCGCATGGAGCGGCCCCTGGTGAAAGAACCGCCGAGTGTAGCCCAGCCCCCTGTCCCGCCCCGATCCCCGGAAGTCATGGGCCGCCCCACTGGCCTCCGCCGGGCACGGCCCGGCGCTACCGGGAGCCCCAAAGCACCCGCAGCGCAACATGGGAATTCCGCGCAGCCCTCTATAATCCGCGTTTTCCCCCTGATGAGTTCCACCCGATGGCGCAGCAAACGATGAAGGCCCTGGTCAAGCGCGAAGCAGCCAAGGGCATCTGGCTCGAAGAGGTTCCGGTGCCGGCCCCGGGTCCGAACGAGGTCCTGATCAAGCTGGAAAAGACCGCCATCTGCGGTACCGACCTGCACATCTACCTGTGGGACGAGTGGAGCCAGCGCACCATCAAGCCGGGCCTGACCATCGGCCACGAGTTCGTCGGCCGCGTCGCCGCACTCGGCTCGGCGGTCACCGGCTATGACATCGGCCAGCGCGTCTCGGCCGAAGGCCACATCGTCTGCGGCCACTGCCGCAACTGCCGCGGCGGCCGCCCGCACCTGTGCCCGAACACCGTCGGCATCGGCGTCAACGTCAACGGTGCCTTCGCCGAATACATGGTGATGCCGGCCAGCAACCTGTGGCCGATCCCCGACCAGATCCCCTCCGAGCTGGCCGCCTTCTTCGACCCGTACGGCAATGCCGCGCACTGCGCACTGGAGTTCGACGTCATCGGCGAGGACGTGCTGATCACCGGTGCAGGCCCGATCGGCATCATCGCCGCCGGCATCTGCAAGCACATCGGTGCGCGCAACGTGGTGGTCACCGACGTCAACGACTTCCGCCTGAAGCTGGCGGCCGACATGGGTGCCACCCGCGTGGTCAACGTCGCCAACCAGTCGCTGAAGGACGTGATGAAGGAACTGCACATGGAGGGCTTCGACGTGGGCCTGGAAATGAGCGGCAACCCGCGCGCCTTCAACGACATGCTCGACTGCATGTACCACGGCGGCAAGATCGCCATGCTCGGCATCATGCCCAAGGGCGCTGGCTGCGACTGGGACAAGATCATCTTCAAGGGCCTGACCGTGCAGGGCATCTACGGCCGCAAGATGTACGAGACCTGGTACAAGATGACCCAGCTGGTGCTCTCCGGCTTCCCGCTGGGCAAGGTGATGACCCACCAGCTGCCGATCGACGATTTCCAGAAGGGCTTCGACCTGATGGAAGAAGGCAAGGCCGGCAAAGTGGTCCTGAGCTGGAACTGACCGGCATACGGTAGCGCCGGGCCATGCCCGGCGTTGCGGGAAAGAAAAAGGCGCCCATCGGGCGCCTTTTTCGTGGGCAACAGCAGCGTCGGATCAGTTACCGATCGCGACGGTCAGCACGACGCGGTTGTCGGCCAGCTTGCCGTTGTTGTCGCGACCTGCGCCATCGGTGCCGTGGTAGGCCACGCCCAGGTTGAACATGCCGAACTGGCGGGATACGCCGACGTTGAAATCGGTGTAATCCTTGCCGTAAGCCGTTTCAAGCGTGGTGCGGCCGACGTTGGCGCTCAGCGTGAAGTCCTGCGGCAGGCCCCACTCCCCGCCGACGGCGTAATACCAGCTCTTGGTATCCGAACCGGACAGGTCGTTGGTGTAGGCCACGGTGAGCTTGTACTGCTCGGCAAACGTGGTGGTGGTGATCAGCTCGTTGTAGTTCAGTTCGCTGGCACCGGGGTAGGTGTAGCGGTTGAGCAGCAGGTCGAAGTTGACCTTGTCGCTGACGTCGAAGCCGTAGCCGATCAGGTAGTCCAGCTCGACGCTCGGGTCGCCCGGCCCGAAATCGACACCCGATCCCCACACGCCGGCGTAAAGTCCAACCGGGCTGGTATAGGTGAAGCCGGCCTGCAGGGTGGGATCTTCGTCGGTCTGGGAGACGCCACGGAACACGTAGTCGGACACGCCGGTCACGTTCCAGCTGTACGGCGATGCGGCCTCATCCTGGGCACTGGCGGCGAAGGGCGCGAGACAGAGGGCGGCGGCGAGGGCGAGGCAGCTGCGGGCAGGCTTCATGTGCATCTCCGGATGGCGGTGGCGGGGGCGGCGGGTGGCGTGGCCGGCGGAATCGCTACCGGTTCACGGTTTTTTAACCTGTTTGATATTGCGATGCAACATGTGCCGGCCACGGCGATGGCCCGCCGCAGGCGGCTGCCGGCCACCGTTGCCCGGTAGAATCAGCGGTTTCCCGTGCTGAGCCGTGCCCACGCCATGACCGAGACCTCCTCTGCCCTGACCCGCCACTACGCCGAGGAACTGGACGCCATCCGCGCCCAGGGCCTGTTCAAGTCCGAGCGGATCATCACCAGCCCGCAGTCGGCCGAGATCACCCTCGACGATGGCCGAACCGTGCTCAACTTCTGCGCCAACAACTACCTGGGCCTGGCCGACCACCCGGACCTGATCCAGGCGGCCAAGGACGCCCTGGACACCCACGGCTTCGGCATGGCCTCGGTGCGCTTCATCTGCGGCACCCAGGACCTGCACAAGCAGCTGGAAAAGCAGATCGCCGACTTCTTCGGCAAGCAGGACACCATCCTGTACGCGGCCTGCTTCGACGCCAACGGAGGCCTGTTCGAGCCGCTGCTCGGCGAGAACGACGCGATCATTTCCGACGCGCTGAACCACGCCTCGATCATCGACGGCGTGCGCCTGTGCAAGGCCAAGCGCTTCCGCTACGCCAACTGCGACATGGCCGACCTGGAGGCGCAGCTGCAGGCAGCCGATGCCGCCGGCTGCAAGACCAAGCTGATCACCACCGACGGCGTGTTCTCGATGGACGGCTTCATCGCCCCGCTGGATGAGATCACCGCGCTGGCGAAGAAGTACAACGCGCTGGTCCACATCGACGAATGCCATGCCACCGGCTTGCTCGGTGCCAGCGGCCGCGGCTCGGCCGAAGTGAAGGGTGTGCTGGAGAAGATCGACATCATCACCGGCACCCTGGGCAAGGCCATGGGCGGCGCGCTGGGCGGCTTCACCTGCGCCAGCGCCGAAGTGATCGAGCTGCTGCGCCAGCGCTCGCGCCCGTACCTGTTCTCCAACTCGCTGCCGCCGCACGTGGTCGCCGCCGGCATCAAGGCCTTCGAGATGCTGGCCGCCGCTGACGACCTGCGCGACAGCCTGGCGCAGAACACCGCTTACTTCCGCGAGAAGATGACCGCTGCGGGTTTCGACGTTAAGCCGGGCGTGCACCCGATCAGCCCGGTGATGCTGTACGACGCCCCGCTCGCGCAGAAGTTCGCCGAGCGCCTGCTGGAAGAAGGCATCTACGCGATCGGCTTCTTCTTCCCGGTGGTGCCCAAGGGCCAGGCGCGCATCCGCACCCAGATCAGCGCCGCGCACACGCGTGCGCACCTGGACCGCGCCATCGATGCGTTCACCCGCATCGGCCTGGAACTGGGTGTGATCAAGGGCTGACAAGACAAAAAGGGGGCTGATGGCGTGCCGGGCACGGCCCGGCGCTACCGGCGTGACGCGCAACGCGCGTCACTTCTTCTTTTTCTTCTTGTCCTTGGGCTCGTCCTTGCTGGCCACCACCACCGGCTTGGCGGCGGCGTCCTGCGCGTTGCCCTTGGCCACGCGGATGCCGTTGGCCTTCATCCAGGCATCGAACTCGTCGGCGGTCATCTTGTGGTCGCCGTCGCTCATCATGAAGCGGTAACTGCCGCGGCCGTCCAGTTCCGGGGTCTTCACTTCCACCACCGGCGTTTCCACCGGGGTTTCTGCCTTGGCCACTTTCTTGTGGCCGCCGCAGGCGGTCAGCAGTGCGAGCGGCAGCAGCAGGCCGGCGCAGCGCAGGGTTCGGTCGAGGGTCGGGTACATGGGCACGCTCCGTTCAAATGAATCGAAAACCAGGCGCCCCCTACGCCTGGAACGGTGGCCGGCGGCTGCCAGCCGTGGGCCGGACTTCAGCCCGGTGCAGCGGCCCCCAGCCGCTGCTGGTCGCTGACCTCCAGCACCCGCCACTGGCCCTTGCCGAGATCGCCGAGCGCCAGCCCGCCGATCGCAACCCGGACCAGGCGCAGCACCTGCAGGTCGAAGGCCGCCAACAGGCGGCGGATATGGCGGTTGCGCCCCTCTTCGAGGACGACCTCCAGCCATGCGGTCTTGTCGCCGCTGCGCAGCACGCGCACGGCCCGGGCGACCAGGAACTCGCCCTCGTCGTCGATACCGGCCTGCAGCGCGGCCAGCGTGGCCTCGTCCGGCAGGCGGTCGATCTGTACGTGGTAGGTCTTGTTCGGCCCGGTCTGCGGATCGGCCAGGCGCGCGGCCCACTGCGGGTCGTTGCTGAACAGCAGCAGGCCTTCGCTGGCCTTGTCCAGGCGCCCGACCGGCGCGATCCACGGCAGGCCAGCGCCATCGAAGCACCGGTAGACGGTGTCGCGGCCACGCTCATCCTGCGCGGTGGTCACCACCCCGCGGGGCTTGTTGAGCATCAGGTACAGGCGCTGCGGCGCGCCCAGCGGCTGGCCGTCCACTTCGATGGGCGGTACCGGCTGCGCAATCGGGAACTCGGGATCGCGGACGATGCGCCCGGACACCCGCACGCGACCGTCAGCAATCCAGCGCGCGGCTTCGGTACGCGAACAGACGCCCGCCTTGGACAGCACGCGCGCCAGGCCATGGCGGACACCGGCGGGTGCGGCAGCGGGCTTCGCACGCCCACGCGGAGCGTGGGAGCGGGCGGCGGGGGTGGCAGGAGGGCGGCGCGTGCGCAAGCCTCTGCTCCCCGCGCGGCCTACTTCTTCTCGCCCGGCTTGGTTTCAGCCGGTGCTTCGGTGGTGGCCGGAGCAGCGGCAGCGGCCGGCGCCGGACGCGCCTTGACCACGCGTACGCCGCGCGCCTTCATCCAGGCGTCGAACTCTTCGGCGGTCATGCGCTTGCCGTTCTGGCTCATGTCAAACCGCCACGGCGTGTTGTCGAACTCGGTCTGCGGCTTGTAGGCCGCCGGATCGTTCGGCTTGACCGCCGGTGCGCTGGGGATGGCGTTGGCGATGTTCTGGCAACCATCGATGCGCAGTCGCTGCAGCACCTGGTCCAGCGACTGCGAGGGATCGTAGCTGCTGCCCAGCACGCCGCTGGACATGCCCAGCTGGGTGCCGCGGATGTACAGCTCATCGGCCACCGGCGCAATGGCCGTGGCCGGCAGGGGCAGCGGCGAGGCGCTGGTGTTGACCGAGCAATCAACCGCCGCGTGGGCGACGGGAACCAGAGCCAGCGCCAGGACGGCGGCCGATGCAGAGCGCAGCATGAGGTGCATCCACGAAAGGAAGTGACGCGGCGAGTTTAGCAATGCCGCGACAGCTTTCAAGCGCCACTTTCAATGAATACGGCAACTCATTGGTTTTGCGGGCAAAATGCCGACGAACGGTCATTCAGAGCGCGTGACGGCCGTGTTTCCTGAGCCCACAAACAACAAGACCCGGCCGAAGCCGGGTCCTGCTGTGTCTTACTGGCGGAGCGTCAGAACTTAGTTCTGGACGTTCAGCTCGGTACGACGGTTCTTGGCGCGACCTTCCGGGTTGTCCGAACCATCCGGGTTGGTGTTCGGGGCAATCGGACGGCTCTCGCCGTAGCCGATCGGGCCCTGCAGACGGCCAGCGTCCACACCGTTCTGGGTCAGGTAGTTGTACACGGCGGTGGCGCGACGCTCGGACAGCTTCTGGTTGTAAGCGTCGGTACCCTTCGAGTCGGTGTGACCGGCGACTTCAACGCGCAGGTCCGGGTAACGCTTCAGGATTTCCGAAGCTTCCGACAGGATGGCCACAGCGTCCGGACGCAGGTTCGACTTGTCGAAGTCGAAGTTCACGCCCTTCAGGTCGATCGAAACCGGCACCGGGCAACCGTCCGGACCGATGGTCTGACCCGGCTGCGAGTTCGGGCACTTGTCGTCGCAGTTGTTGACGCCGTCACCGTCGTCATCCAGGTCGGCGCAGCTCGGGGCAACCGGAGCCGGAGCCGGAGCAACAGCGGCCACCGGGGCCGGGCCCAGCGGGATCACGACGCCGACCGAAGCCAGCACGTCGCCGAACCAGCTTTCGTTCGGAGCTGCAACGCTCTGGTCGTCGAAGTCAGCGCGGTAGGCCACTTCGGCGCGGACAGCAACGCGCTTTTCGAAGGTGGTCTGCAGGCCGACGCCCAGCTTGGCCGACAGGTTGCCGTCCTTGCGCTCACGCGGGCCGTTGTTGTTGACGGCAGCGTACTCTTCTTCCGACTTCTGGTAGCCCAGGCCACCGACGATGTACGGATTCCAGCCGCGGCCTTCCTGAATGAAGTGGCGACGCACGTCGAACGACACGCCGTACTGCGACCAGTTCAGGTCCTGGTTGGCGTCGAAGTTCGGGTTCTGGTAGTTCAGCTCACCGTCCAGCGACCAGTTCGGGCTGATGAACTTACCCAGGCCCAGGGTCACGAACGGAGCGTCATTGGTCAGACGGTCGCTGTCCTGGAAGTTGAAGCCGGCCGAACCGGTCAGGTACCAGCGGTCATCGAACTCCTGCGCGGACGCAGCCTGGGCGAAAGCCAGACCACCCAGCAGCGCGGCAGTAAGGATCTTCTTGTTCATTGAGTACAGCTCCTATTTCGGGGGTATGAAACCGGTAGAGGCATGGGCCAGCACTACTGCGTCGATGTTCGACAGCCGATTCAGCACGCCACCGCCGCGAACATTATGCTCAGGCGGGTGAAGGTCATGTTAACAGTCCCGTAACATGTGAAGCGTCGCAGCCGACCAGCCACCGGTCCGACGTTGAAACCCTATACAGGATCATGAAAATCCGCAAGACCCCCGTGCGACAAGGGTTTGGAGGGGATTAAGGGGGAAACGCGACAGGTTCTGCGAAGGGCTTCGCGGCGGGATTCAGCGTGCGCCCATTGAAGTGAGGAACCTTATGACAGGAAGCGTGCCCGGGTGGTGGAAGTAGCGAAATCGTCATTGGATGTCGTGGTTTCAGCTGCGCACCGACCGATATTCTGCCGCGCCTGCCCGTCATTACCGTTGATGCGGAACAGCCCGCTCGCGGCAGCGCCGCTGTACGCGCGCATTGCCTTGCATCTGTATCTGTAACGAACGCCAAAGCCGGACTACGGTGGGAACAGATCTCCCCTCCCCCGGAACACCCATGCCCACCGCCCTGCCCCTGCGCCTGCTGCAACTTGTCACCGGCCTGTTCCTGTACGGATTCGGCATCGCCCTGATGGTGCGCGCGGCCATCGGCGTGGCGCCGTGGGACGTGCTGTCACAGGGCATCACCCTGCACTCGCCGCTGTCGTTCGGCCTGGTCACCAACCTGGTGGGCCTGGTGGTGCTGCTGGTGTGGTTGCCACTGCGGCAGAAGCCCGGCGTGGGCACCGTGCTCAACGTGCTGCTGATCGGGCCGTCCGCGCAGTTTGGCCTGTGGCTGCTGCCGCCCGCCGTCGGCCTGGCGTGGCAGCTGCTGCTGTTCTGCGCCGGCCTGCTGCTGATCGCGCTGGCCACCGGGCTGTACATCGGCGCACGGCTCGGCCCCGGTCCGCGCGATGGGCTGATGACCGGCCTGCATGCACGCACCGGCTGGCCGATCTGGAAGGTCCGCACCCTCATCGAAGGCAGCGCACTGGCGGTGGGCTGGTGGCTGGGCGGCAACATCGGCCTGGGCACGCTGGCCTTCGCCGTGCTGATCGGCCCGCTGTGCGGATTCACCCTGGGTTGGTTCGGCATCGGCCGCCCGGCCGGTAGTAGCGCCGGGCCACGCCCGGCGAGCGCGCAGCGCGGCCACGGATGACATCGTCGCCGGGCATGGCCCGTCGCTACCGGGCGCTGCACCAGCCCTTGCCCCGGCCGCGGTTTCGCGGCACGCTGCGCGCTTCCGTACGCAAGCGTATCGATCATGTCGCCAGCCAACGAAACCGCCTACCCGCACCTGTTCTCACCGCTGGACCTGGGCTTCACCCAGCTGCGCAACCGGGTGCTGATGGGCTCGATGCACACCGGTCTGGAAGATCGCGCCCGCGACTTCCCGCGCCTGGCCGCCTACTTTGCCGAACGCGCCGAGGGCGGCGTCGGCCTGATCGTCACCGGTGGCTTCGCGCCGAACGTGGTGGGCTGGCTCAAGCCGTTCGGCGGCAAGCTGTCCTGGCCCTGGGAAGTGCGCCCGCACCGCCAGCTCACCGCCGCCGCGCACCAGCACGGCGCGAAGATCTGCCTGCAGCTGCTGCACGCGGGTCGCTACGCCTATCACCCGCTGTCGGTAGCGCCGTCGAAGCTGAAGGCGCCGATCAATCCGTTCACCCCGCGTGCGCTGTCGGCCAGCGGCGTCGAACGCCATATCGCCGACTACGCGCGCAGTGCGAAGCTGGCCCGCGAGGCCGGCTACGACGGCGTGGAGGTGATGGGCTCGGAGGGCTACCTCATCAACGAGTTCATCGCCCCGCGCACCAACACGCGCACCGATGCCTGGGGTGGCGACGCAAAGCAGCGCATGCGCTTCGCGGTGGAGATCGTGCGCCGCATCCGCGAGGCTTGCGGGCCGGACTTCATCATCATCTACCGGCTGTCGCTGGTCGACCTGGTCGATGACGGCAGCAACTGGGAAGAGATCGTGCAGCAGGCGCAGGCCATCGAGGCGGCCGGCGCGACGATCATCAATTCCGGCATCGGCTGGCACGAGGCGCGCATTCCGACCATCGCCACCTCGGTGCCGCGCGGGGCCTTCGCCGGGGTCACCGCCAAGCTCAAGCCACACGTGAAGGTGCCGCTGGTGGCGACCAACCGCATCAACATGCCCGACGTGGCCGAGCGCATCCTGGCCGGCGGCGGCGCCGACATGGTGTCGCTGGCACGCCCGCTGCTGGCCGATCCGCAGTGGCCGAACAAGGCCCGCGCCGGCCGCGCCGAGGCGATCAACACCTGCATCGCCTGCAACCAGGCCTGCTTGGACCACGTGTTCGAGAACAAGCTGGCCAGCTGCCTGGTCAACCCGCGTGCCGCGCACGAAACCGAGCTGGTCTACCACCCGACCACCGCACCGAAGAAGATCGCCGTAGTCGGTGCCGGCCCGGCCGGCTTGGCCTGCGCCACGGTGGCCGCCGAACGTGGCCACCAGGTCACCCTGTTCGATGCCGGCGGGGAGATCGGCGGCCAGTTCAACGTGGCCAAGCGCATCCCGGGCAAGGAGGAGTTCCACGAGACCCTGCGCTACTTCCGCCACAAGCTGGCCGAAACCGGCGTGCAGCTGCGCCTGGACACCCGCGCCGACGTGGCCGCCCTGACCGGATTCGACGAGGTAGTGCTGGCCACCGGCATCACCCCGCGCAAGGTCGATTTCCCCGGTGCCGACCACGCCAAGGTGGTCAGCTACCTGGACGTGCTGCTGGGCCAGGTCGAGGTCGGCGCCAACGCGGCGATCATCGGCGCCGGCGGCATCGGCTTCGATGTCGGCGAGTTCCTCAGCCATGCCGGCCCCTCGCCGTCGCTGGACCCGCAGCGCTGGATGGCCGAATGGGGCGTGGACAGCCGCTTCGAGGCCCGCGGCGCCCTCGCCACCCCGCAGGTGGAGGCGTCGCCGCGTCGCCTCTGGCTGCTGCAGCGGAGTGCCGGCAAACCCGGTGCGCGGCTGGGCAAGACCACCGGCTGGATCCACCGCGCCACGCTGAAGGCCAAGGGCGTGCGCATGCTCGGCGGCGTGGAGTATCTGGGCGTGGACGACGATGGCCTGCGCATCCGCGTCGAGGGCAGCGAACAGCTGCTGCCGGTCGACCACGTGGTGGTCTGTGCCGGGCAGGAACCGAACCGTGTGCTGCTGGCCGAACTGCAGGCCGCGGGCATCGCCGCGCAGCTGATCGGCGGTGCGGATGTGGCGGCCGAACTCGACGCAAAACGAGCAATCGATCAGGGCAGCCGGGTGGCTGCTTTGCTGTAATCCGAGCCTGAATGGGGGGCGGAATGTGATTTCCGTCTCCCGCCCCAAACCTGAATGTCAAGCAAGCCGATTCAGGATGCGTTCGGCAATCCCCCCCTACCTTGCGCCAACTTTCCGCTCACCAGCCAGTTTCCGGTGAGCCGGCGCGACCCCCTCGATCGGATTGATCGTTTCTTTTGGGGTCGCCCACGGGGCGGCCCCGATGGCCGCCTCCCCATGACGCCAAGTCGTACCCCGGCCCGCAGCCCCCGCTGCGGGAATCCAGAGGTGCGGCCCACACGGAGCAAGGAGTTATATGAAACTGGCCTGGATTCTCTGGCTGTCGCAGTTGTTGCCGCAGCCGGCCGCTGATTCATTGTGTTTGAGCACCACCGTTTACCTGGAAGCCCGCGACCAGACCCTGCGCGGCCAGCAGGCCGTCGCCGAAGTCGCACTGCGCCGCCTCGACAGCGGCCTGTGGGGTGATTCGATGTGCCAGGTGGTCACCGCGCGCAAGCAGTTCGCCCCGACCATCGTCTCCCCCGGCACCCAGCTGGGCAACGACGCAGCCTGGAGCGAGGCGATGAACGTGGCCTTCGACGCCGAGCGCAACTGGGCGCTGCCGGCCGGCGAACGCCGCGAAATCGTGCCCGGCGCCAGCCACTTCGCCGCGCTGTCCATCGCCAGCCCGAACTGGCGCAATGCCTACCAGGTGGCGACCATCGGCGACCACACCTTCTATAAGGTGCAGAACCTCAAGCCTCGCCAGTCGTAACGATCTGTTGCCGGCGGCAGCGTTGCCGCGCGCCGGCAGGCTCTGGGATAGTGGTCGTTTCCCGCCCCGCCTGGAGTTCCCATGAAGCTGTACAGCAAGCCCGGTGCCTGTTCCACCGCCGACCACATCGCCCTGCAGTGGACCGGCCAGCCCTACGACGTGGAACTGCTGGACAAGGACACCCTGAAGGGTCCCGCATTCCTCAAGATCAACCCAGCCGGTGCGGTGCCCGCCCTGGTCGATGGCGATTTCATCCTGCTTCAGAACGCGGCCATCATGGGCTATATCGCCGACAGCTTCCCGCAGGCTGGCCTGGCCGGTGATGGCAGTGCGCAGCAGCGCGCCGAAGCCACCCGCTGGCTGTCCTTCGTCAATTCGGACGTGCACCCGGCGTTCTCGCCGTTGTTCGCGCCGGCCAAGTTCATCGCCGATGAAGGCCAGTTCGACGCCATCCGCGCCGCCGCGCGCAAGCGCCTGCGTGGCCTGTTCGAAACCGCCGACAAGCAGCTGGCCGACAAGCCGTGGCTGGCCGGTTTCCGCAGCTTCGCCGATCCCTACTTCTACATTACCCTGCGCTGGGCCGCGGCCGCCAAGGTCGACCTGGTCGGCCTGGACAACGTGGCTGCCTTCAAGACCCGCATGGAAGCCGATACCGGCGTGCAGGCCGTGCTGAAGGCTGAAGGCCTGGCCTGACGTTTGAGCGGGGTCGGATCCTTCTGCGCAGCAGACGGCTCCGACCCCACCCCGCGTGCTCAGCCGATCTCGCGGATGACCTCGCCCTTGCCGTCGCGCAGCTGGGTCGGCACCACTTCAATGCGCAGCGAATGCGCCACCGGGTACAGCCCGCGTTCGGCCGGCACCGCCGCCATCGCCTGCAGCCCGGCCTCGTCCAGGGCCCAGCGCGCGCTGTCGCTTCCAACATCTTTTGCAGGCTCGCCAGCGACAGGCACGAACGTCCACTGCCGCTCACGGCTGACCAGCTCCAGCGGCCTGCCATGGCGCAGGCGCAGGCCCAGCAGCTCGCACACGCTCGACACCTGGCCGGCGCCCAGCACCAGCGTCGTCACACCCGCTTCCTGCCGCCACTGCAGCGTCTCGATGAACAGCATGCCGGTGCTGGAACCTTCGCGTTCACTGCCCTCGCGCACCTGTGCCGCCAGCGCCGGGTCATCCAGCATGTTGCCGCGGTGCAGGTCGGTGATCCACAGCGGCATCGCCGGCTGCAGGGCCAGCAGCACATCGCGGGTCGACCAGCGCTTGACCGCTTCCATCTCTTCGTCGGTCAGGCCGACCAGCTGCAGGAACTGCAGGTGGCCGTTGGCGGTATCGCGCGCCGGCAGCTGCGGGTCGGCGATGAAGGCCAGATGGCACAGGCGGGTGTCGGTCTCCAGCGCGATCGGTCCGTTGGCATTGAGATGGTGGCCATCCTCGAACACGTTGCCGCTGCCGAACACATAGCGCGCCAGGTTCTGCAGCAGGTTCAGCGGCCACACCGGCGGCGTGCCAGTGGCGTCCTCGCCGGGCGCTGCCGCCAGCCGGAACGTGAGCTCGAAGCCATAACCGCTGGCGTCGGCATCGCTGCTTTCCTTCGCATACAGTTCGGATAAGCCGTAGGTGACGTAGTGCCAGTGCGGTATCGGCGCGTCGGCCCAGTAAACGCTGATCCCATCCAGCGGATCCTGGCCGCCCAGCGTGTAGGGCAACGCGGTGCCGTAATGGAGCGGCTCCTGGCCGGCATACAGAGGTGCCAGCGCGGCGTTGATGGCGTCCCAACCGGGCGTGTCGGTGGTGTCGTGTTCGTCCTGCACGCAGGTCTCCTCGGGGGCAGTGGAATCCACCGCCCACTTTACCCGCCACCTCAGGCCTGCACGACCCCGCCGGTGGCCGGCGACAGCTGCGCCTGGGTTTCCTGCCACCAGCGCTGGGCCAGCGCCGGACTGCGCGCTTTCGCCACGGCCTCCTGAAGCTCCGGGCACAGCCGCTCCAGCGACAACGCGTCCTTGCAGCGCTCGATCTTCAGCTGCATGAAATAGCCCTTCAGGCCCAGATGGCGACGGACTGCGTCGCTCATCGCGTCGTACAGCTGCTGGTACAGCGCCGGGTCCTGCTCGCGGCCGCTGCTGAGGCCGCGCGCGGCCACCGGCTCGACCGAACCGCCAACCACCTCGATCAGTTCCAGCGCCGCCAGTTGCTGCAATGCATCCTGCGGTGCGCGCAGGCCTTCAAGCAGGCCGCGCAGTTCGTTGTCATCGCGTCGGCCATCGACCATCAACAGGATCGAACGCAGTCCCGCCGGCAGGCGACGGCCACGGTCTTCGATTTCCTGGCGGCCAGCGGCCGTCTTGGCGTGCAGCAGTGCCATGCATCCCCCCGATCCTTGATGCGCTTCATCTGCGCGCCCGGACGGACGCGCCCCCTTGCTCGCCATCGTCGGAGCCTGCGCAGCTTCCCCGAAGCGCAGGCCCTGTTGCAGATCGATGACAGGCCGAGCTTAGCGCATGTGCGGTGGTTGGGTAGCGCCAGGCCATGCCTGGCGGCTTTTCTCCACCACGCAAACGCAGCCGAGCGCGGGCTCGGCTCTACAGAATCGGTTTACCGCCCCAACGCGCGGCGGATCTCTTCCAGCGCCCCGGGGTCATCCAGGGTCGACAGATCGCCCGGGTCGCGCTGTTCGGCCAGCGCCTGCAGCGAACGCCGCAGCAGCTTGCCCGAGCGGGTTTTGGGCAGCGCATTGACCACGTGCACATGCGCCGGCCGCGCCACCGCGCCGAGCGAGGCGGTCACCGCCGCCATCATCTCGGCCACCACCGGTGCCGGATCCTCGCCGTTGAGTCCCTGCTTGAGGGTGACGAACACCAGCGGCACCTGCCCCTTCAGTTCGTCCTTGACCCCGATCACCGCCGCCTCGGCCACGCGCGGGTGCCCGGAAATGGCTTCCTCGATCTCGCGCGTGCCCAGGCGATGGCCGGCCACGTTGATCACATCGTCCGTGCGGCCGAGGATGAAGGTGTAGCCGTCGTCATCGCGGATGGCCCAGTCCAGCGAGCTGTACAGCAGCTCCTTGAAGTGGCTGAAGTAGCTCTGCATGAAGCGCGCATCGTCGTTCCAGACCGTACTCATGCAGCCCGGCGGCAGCGGCGGCGTGACAACCAATACGCCCTTCTGCCCGGCGGCGACTTCCTCGCCGGTGTTCTCGTCGATCACCTTCATGCGATAGCCGAGATTGGGGAAACCCGGCGAACCGAAGCGCACCGGCTTCATGTCCAGCCCCGGCAGCAGGGTCAGCGCCGGCCAACCGGTTTCGGTCTGCCAGTAGTTGTCGATGATCGGCTTGCACAGCGCCTCGCTGATCCAGTGCGCGGTGGGCTCATCCAGCGGCTCGCCGGCCAGGAACAGATACTTCAGCGCATCCAGGTCATGGCGGTGGATGAAGTCGGCATCGTGTTTCTTCAGCACGCGGATGGCCGTGGGCGAGGAGAACATCGTGCGCACGTTGTACTGCTCGCACAGCGCCCACCAGATGCCCGGGTCCGGGTTGGTCGGCAGGCCTTCGTACAGCAGCGAGGTGCAGCCGCCGATCAACGGCCCGTAGACGTTGTAGGAATGGCCGACGGCCCAGCCCACGTCCGAGGTGGAGAACATCACCTGGCCGGGCTTGCAGTCGAACACGGTCTGCATCGACTGCGCCATCGCCACCGCGTATCCGCCGACATCGCGCTGCACGCCCTTGGGCTTGCCGGTGGTGCCGGAGGTGTAGAGCAGGTAGCTGGGTTCGCTGGATTCGAGCCATTTCACCGGCACGTCCACCTCGCCCACCTGCGCACGCAGCTCGGCGTAGTCGACATCGCGCCCCTGCACGCGCGGCTCGGCCGGATCCAGCCCGCGCGAGACGATCAGCACGTGCGGCGGCGGGTTGGCCGCTTCGGCGCAGGCCGCGTCGACCATGGCCTTGTACGGAATGACCTTGCCACCGCGCATGCCGGCGTCGGCTGCGATCAGCAGCTTAGGCTTGGCATCGTCGATGCGCAGCGCCAGGTTGTGCGCGGCGAAGCCACCGAACACCACCGAGTGCACGGCGCCGATGCGCGCGCAGGCCAGCATGGCGAACACGGCGTCGGCCATGTTGGGCATGTAGATGACCACTCGATCTCCGTGGCCGACACCGAGGCGCTGCAGCACCGCGGCGAAGTCATTCACTTCGCGGTACAGCTGGCGATAGGTGATTTCGCGGGTGACGTTGGTTTCGGTGGAGACCGCGACCAGCGCGAGCTGGTCGGCGCGATCGACAAGGTGGCGGTCGACGGCGTTGTAGCAGAGGTTGGTTTGGCCGCCGACGTACCAGCGGCGGAACGGCGGGTTGCTGTAATCCAGCACCTGCTTCGGCGGCACATGCCAGTAGATGCGCCTGGCTTCCTCGCCCCAGAAGGCCTCCGGCTCGTCGATCGAGCGGCGGTAGGTTTCCTCGTAGTTCATGACGCAGCCCTCCCAGACAAAGTCATGCAATCGAGGATAGTCCGGTGCTGGCATGCGGGCCGCCCTACCTTGGTAGGGGGTGGGGTGTGTTCTGCAGGGCTGCCGCCCTGCACCTGCCGAAGCCGAAGCCGAAGCAACAGCAGACGCAACAGCGGAAGCGGATTTCCTGCGGGATGGCGGGGTGGGTCCGGTTGAGGGGGACGCTGCAAGTACGTCCCTGTAAGCTCAGTCGCCGCATCCATGCGGCTCACGCCCCCTCAACCGCCCCCCCCCCGCCTTCGACAGTTTCCCGCTGCTGATGGTGGGTGCCGACCGTGGGTCGGTACGGGGCTCGGATCCCGTTGCTGCGCAACGGGCTCTGACCCCAGAAGAATTTCACTATCTGAAAGATGTGTCGACCAACGGTCGACAGCTACCAACAACCTGTCCGAGTCGACACAGTAGAGCCACGCCATGCGTGGATGAAATCTGTCAAATATCGATATCTGACCCCGTGCCGACCAACGGTCGGCACCCACCAACATCCACGGGGAAACTGTCTGCCAAGCCTGCAGGGACGTACTTGCGGCGTCCCCGCAATCCGACACCGCCCCGCCATCCCACGGATAGCCTGCTTTTGACGTTGACGTTGACGTTGCTTCGGCAGGTGCAGGGCGCAGCCCTGCTGAACCCACATCCCACCTAGAACGGAGCCTCTGACTCCAACGCGAGCACGGCACCCGTCACCGGATGCGTGAACGCAAGCGCGCATGCATGCAGATGCACCCGCTGCGCCGGCGCGGCGTCATACAACACATCCCCCACGATGGGATGGCCCAGACTGGCCATGTGCAGCCGCAGCTGATGGCTGCGCCCCGTCACCGGCTCCAGCGCCACCCGCGTGCGCTGCGCCTGCGCGTCCCGCGCCAGCACCTGCCAGCGCGTCAGCGCCGGCTTGCCACGTTCGTGGTCGACCAGCTGCTTCGGCCGGTTCGGCCAGTCCACGATCAACGGCAGGTCCACTTCACCGGCATCGGCCTCAAGCAGCCCCTGCACCACCGCCTCGTAGCGCTTGCTCACCTGGCGCTGCTCGAACTGCATCGACAGCGCCGCCTGCATCGCCTTGCCGCGTGCATGCAGCAGCAGGCCCGAGGTCACCTGGTCCAGGCGGTGCACGGTCAGCGCATCCGGGTACAGCGCCTGCAGCCGCGCCACCACGCAGTCCTGGTTCTCTTCGCTGCGGCCGGGCACGGACAGCAGGCCGGCCGGCTTCTCGGCCACCAGCAGTGCGTCATCGATGTAATGCAGGTGGATCATTAGGTTTCCTGGTTCTCAAACAGGAACGGGGAAGCCGAAGCTTCCCCGTTCCTGCGTACCGACCAACGGTCGGTACCTACCTTCTGGATCGCGTACCGACCAACGGTCGGTACCTACCTTCTGGATCGCGTACCGACCAACGGTCGGTACCTACCTTCTGGATCGCGTACTGACCAACGGTCGGTACCTACCGGTCAACGCCGGTATCAGCCCAGCAGGTGGGCGACGCCGGAGCGCTCTTCTTCCAGCTCGGCCAGGGTCTTGTCGATGTACTTCTGGCTGAAGTCGTCGATCGGCAGATCCTTGACCAGGGTGTACTTGCCGTTTTCGGTGGTCACGGCGAAGCCGAAGATCACGCCTTCCGGAATGCCGTAGGAACCGTCGGACGGCACGCCCATGGTGACCCACTTGCCGTTGCTGCCCAGCACCCAGTCACGCACGTGGTCGATCGCAGCGTTGGCGGCCGAAGCAGCCGAGGACGAGCCGCGGGCTTCGATGATCGCCGCGCCGCGCTTGCCGACGGTCGGGATGAAGGTGTTGGCGTTCCAATCCTGGTCGTTGATCGCATCGGCGATGGAGGCACCATCGGCGGTGGCGAAACGGTAGTCCGGGTACATGGTCGGGCTGTGGTTGCCCCACACGACCAGCTTCTCCATGCCACCGACCGGCTTGCCGAGCTTGTTCGACAGCTGGCTCAGCGCGCGGTTGTGGTCCAGGCGCAGCATGGCGGTGAAGTTTTCCGGCTTCAGGTCCGGGGCCGACTTCATGGCGATGTAGGCATTGGTGTTGGCCGGGTTGCCGACCACCAGCACCTTCACGTCACGGCTGGCGACCTTGTTCAGCGCCGCGCCCTGGGCGGTGAAGATCTTGGCGTTTTCCAGCAGCAGGTCCTTGCGCTCCATGCCCGGGCCGCGCGGACGCGCGCCGACCAGCAGGGCGATGTCGGCGTCCTTGAAGGCCACTTCGGCGTCGTCGGTGCCGACCATGCCGGCCAGCAGCGGGAAGGCGCAGTCTTCCAGCTCCATCATCACGCCCTTCAGGGCGGCCTGGGCCTTGTCGACCGGCAGTTCCAGCAGCTGCAGGATGACCGGCTGGTCCTTGCCCAGCATTTCGCCGGAGGCGATGCGGAACAGCAGGGCGTAACCGATCTGGCCGGCAGCGCCGGTCACGGCAACACGAACGGGTGCTTTCATGGGGGTTTCCTCTTGCTTGCAAGCGTTGGATGGAACGCCGCGGGCGTGGCACGCAGGCCTGGCGGGCGGCGGGGAACAGGGAAACGGCCACCGAGGGGTGGCCGTTTCGAAGGGGGATCAGGCGGCGAGGATCTTGTTCCACTCGGCGACGCGGTCGGCCTGTGCGGCCAGCGCGGCGTCGACGTCGCCTTCCAGGGTGATCGAATGGATCACGTCGCCCTGCTTGACCGAATCGACGATGGCCTGGCCCTCCAGGACCTTGCCAAAGACGGTGTGGCGGCCGTCCAGCCAGTCGGTCTTGATGTGGGTGATGAAGAACTGGCTGCCGTTGGTGTTCGGGCCGGCGTTGGCCATCGACAGCGAGCCGACCTCGTGCTTCACGCCATTCTTCTCGTCCTCGAACTTGTAGCCCGGGCCACCGGTGCCACGACCCTGCGGGCAGCCGCCCTGGATCATGAAGTCGGCGATGACGCGGTGGAAGATAAGGCCGTCATAGAAGCCCTGCTTGACCAGGTTGACGAAGTTGGCAACCGTCAGCGGCGCCTTGTCGGCGAACAGCTCGACCTTGATCGGGCCCTGGGTGGTGTCGAAAGTGGCGATGAGGGACATGGAGATCCTTGCTGCAGATGGGAATGCGTCTAGCCACCTAGTTTACACCGCGCCCGTGGCAGCCGCGCCTTCGACCATGGGCCAACGGAGCCGGCCCGGACGGCCGGGGGGCACCGTTCAGGCAGCCCCGGCAGGCACCTGAATGGGCCTCCGACCGGATCTGAAATGAAGGTTTTCGCCAATCGTCAACTTCGACGTATAATGTTGGACTTCTTTTTCCAAATCCGGCGCCGACTGGCCCCCTTTCGTATGTCCATCGAAAACCTTCGCAACATCGCCATCGTCGCTCACGTCGACCATGGCAAGACCACCCTGGTCGACCAGCTGCTGAAGCAGTCCGGCACCCTGTCCGAGCGTACCGTCCTCGCCGAGCGCGTGATGGACAGCAACGACCAGGAAAAGGAACGCGGCATCACCATCCTGGCCAAGAACACCGCCATCACCTGGGAAGACAAGAAGACCGGCATCAAGAACCGGATCAACATCGTCGATACCCCGGGGCATGCCGACTTCGGCGGCGAAGTGGAGCGCGTGCTGTCGATGGTCGACACCGTGCTGATCCTCGTCGACGCGATGGACGGCCCGATGCCGCAGACCCGCTTCGTCACCCAGAAGGCCTTCGCGATGGGCTTCAAGCCGATCGTCGTGGTCAACAAGGTTGACCGTCCGGGCTCGCGTCCGGAGTGGGTGATCGACCAGGTCTTCGACCTGTTCGACAAGCTCGGCGCCACCAACGAGCAGCTCGACTTCCCGATCGTCTACGCCTCGGCCCTGAACGGCTACGCCGGCCTGGAAGACACCGTGCGCGACGGCGACATGACCCCGCTGTATGAAGCGATCATGCAGCACGCGCCGAAGCCGGAAGTCGATCCGGAAGGCGCCTTCCAGATGCGCATCAGCCAGCTGGACTACAACAACTTCGTGGGCGTCATCGGCATCGGCCGCATCCAGCGCGGCACCCTGAAGAAGAACATGCAGGTCGCGGTCATCGACCGTGAAGGCAAGAAGCGCAACGGCAAGGTCGCGCAGGTGCTGGGCTTCCTGGGCCTGGAGCGCATCGAGCAGGACACCGCCGAAGCCGGCGACATCGTCGCCATCTCCGGTATCCCGGAGCTGACCATCTCCGACACCCTGTGCCACCCGGATACCCCGGAAGCGCTGCCGGCACTGACCGTCGACGAGCCGACCATCTCGATGACCTTCCAGGTCAACAACTCGCCGTTCGCCGGCAACAAGGACCTGTCCGGTGGCAAGTTCCTGACCAGCCGCCAGATCAAGGACCGCCTGGACCGTGAAAAGGTCCACAACGTGGCCCTGAAGGTCGAGCAGCTTGAAGACGCCGACAAGTTCCTGGTCTCCGGCCGTGGCGAACTGCACCTGTCGGTGCTGATCGAGAACATGCGTCGTGAAGGCTACGAACTGGCCGTGTCGCGCCCGGAAGTCATCATCAAGGAAATCGACGGCCAGATGATGGAGCCGATCGAACAGCTGGTGGTGGACATCGAAGAAATCCACCAGGGCGGCGTGATGGAAAAGCTGGGCACCCGCAAGGGCCAGCTGAAGAACATGGAGCCGGACGGCAAGGGCCGTGTGCGCCTGGAATACTCGATCCCGGCCCGTGGCCTGATCGGTTTCCAGAACGAGTTCAAGACCCTGACCCAGGGTTCGGGCCTGCTGTTCCACGTGTTCGACCATTACGGTCCGAAGGAACAGGGCGCGATCGCCAAGCGCATCAACGGCGTGATGATCGCCAATGCGCCGGGCACCACGCCGGCCTACTCGCTTGGCCCGCTGCAGGAACGCGGCAAGCTGTTCGCCGCTGAAGGCGACAACGTGTATGAAGGTCAGCTGGTCGGTATCCACTCCAAGGACAACGACCTGACCGTCAACGCGATCAAGACCAAGCCGCTGACCAACATGCGCGCTTCGGGCAAGGACGATGCGATCCAGCTGACCCCGGCGATCAAGTACTCGCTGGAACAGGCCCTGGACTTCATCGAGGACGACGAGCTGGTCGAGATCACCCCGAAGGAGATCCGTCTGCGCAAGAAGTTCCTGACCGAAAGCGACCGCAAGAAGGCCTCGCGCGGCGGCTGAGCCTGACCCGTGAGCCAGAACGGCTACAACCCGGATCCGCACCGGCATCCGGGTCTCCACGTCATCGCCCTGCTCGAAGCGAGCAAGGCGATGCTGGCGCTGTTGGCTGCGACCGGGCTGGAAATGCTCGGTCCGCAGCCGCTTCGCGATGGGGTCAATGCCCTGATCCGGCGTTTCAGCCTGGACCCGGATCACGGCACCCTGCCCTCGCTGCTGAACATGATCAGTCCCGACGCGGTGCACCTGGCCGCGGCGGCGATGATCGGCTACGGGCTGCTGCACCTGGTCGAAGCCTGGGGCCTGTGGAAGGCCAGGGCCTGGGCCTCCTGGCTCGGCTGCCTGACCGCGTCCATCTACCTGCCCTTCGATATCTACGCGGTGCTCCGCCACCCCGGCTGGGCGTCCTGGAGCGTGCTGGCGATCAATCTGATCGTCGTCTACGTGCTCGCCCGCGACCTGCGCAAGCGCCGCCACTGAGCAGCCGCTACACTGACGATTGGAGCCGACCCAGCCGTCCGATGCGCCCGTTCCTGCCTTCCCTGCTGACCTGCCTGACCGCGGCCCTGCCCGCGCTGTTTGCCGTGGGCTGCAGTCCGGCGACACCGGCGGCACACGCCGCCGCGCCCAGCAGCAGCAACGTGCCGTTCCCCTATGCCGAAACCGACGTGGCCGATCTGCAGGCGCGGATGGTCAGCGGCGAGCTGGACAGCGCCACCCTCACCGCCGCCTACCTGCAGCGCATCGCCGCCCTGGACCGAACCGGCCCCCGCCTGCGCGCAGTGCTGGAACTCAACCCCGATGCCCTGAAGGAAGCGGAAGAGCGCGACCGCGAGCGCCACGCAGGCCGCCTGCGTGGCCCGCTGCACGGCATCCCGGTGCTGCTGAAGGACAACATCAACGCGGCGCCCATGGCCACCACGGCCGGCTCGCTGGCGCTGCAGGGCTTCAAGCCCGGCGATGCCTACCTGGTGCGGCGCCTGCGCGAGGCCGGCGCGGTGGTGCTGGGCAAAACCAACCTCAGCGAATGGGCCAACTTCCGCGGCAATGACTCGATCTCCGGCTGGAGCGCGCGCGGCGGTCAGACCCGCAACCCCTACCGCCTGAGCCATTCGCCGTGCGGCTCCAGCAGCGGCAGCGCGGTGGCCGTGGCCGCTAACCTGGCCAGCGTGGCGATCGGCACCGAGACCGACGGCAGCATCGTCTGCCCGGCGGCGATCAACGGCGTGGTCGGGCTCAAGCCCACCGTCGGCCTGGTCAGCCGCGAGGGCATCATCCCGATCTCCTTCAGCCAGGACACCGCCGGGCCGATGACCCGCAGCGTGGCCGATGCGGCCGCCGTGCTTACCGCCATCGCCGGCCGCGATGCCGCCGACCCGGCCACGGCGACCATGCCCGGCCGGGCGGTCTACGACTACACCGCGCGGCTGGACCCGCAGGGCCTGCGCGGCAAACGCCTGGGCCTGCTGCAGACGCCGCTGCTGAAGTACCGCGGCATGTCGCCGCTGATGGACCAGGCCGTGAGCGAGCTGCGCCGTGCCGGCGCCGTGGTGGTGCCGGTGGCGATGCCCAACCAGGGCGCCTGGGAAGAGGCCGAGCGCACCGTCCTGCTGTACGAGTTCAAGGCGGGGCTGGAGCGCTACCTGGTCACCTACAAGGCGCCGCTGCGCAGCCTGGCCGCGCTGATCGCCTTCAACCAGGCCCATGCGAAGCAGGAACTGGGTCTGTTCGGCCAGCAGCTGCTGCAGGAGGCCGACGCCACCCCCGGCCTGGCCGACCCCGCCTACATCCGTGCGCGCAGCGATGCGCGCCGCCTGGCCGGCCCTGAGGGCATTGATGCGGTGCTGGCCACGCACCAGCTCGATGGCCTGGTCGCGCCCACCACCGGCATTGCCTGGCCGTTGCGCAGCAGCGGCGATGATTTCCCAGGCGAGAGCTACAGCGCCGCCGCCGTGGCCGGCTACCCCAGCCTGAGCGTGCCGATGGGCCGGATCGACGGCCTGCCCGCCGGCCTGCTGTTCATGGGCACCGCCTGGAGCGAGCCGAAGCTGATCGAGATGGCCTATGCCTACGAACAGCGCACCCGCGCACGGCAGCCACCGCGGTTCGCCACCGACGCATTGATCGACGCCGGCGATCCGTAGTCACCTGGCAGCGCCGGGCCAAGCCCGGCGGACGGCACGTGCCGCTGCGCTCGCCGGGCATGGCCCGGCGCTACGGTCCGGGTTCCGGCTCCCCCGGCACGATCGCCGCCTCACCATCCTCCGCCCCCGGCGAACGCACGTCCGCCGTGCGCGCACGCGGTCCGCGCGGCATGTCCAGCTCGTCCTCGTGCTGCAGCCGTGCACGCACCTGCGGCAGCGACTGCGGGTGTTCGCGGGCAAGGAAATCCAGCATCCGTTCGCGCACCAGGCAGCGCAGGTCGAACGCATCGCCGGAGCTGCGCGCACTGACCAGCAGGCGCACCTGGATCGCACGCTCGCTGGTGTCGGTCACCTGAGTCACGCACACGCGGCCATCCCACAGCGGCTCGCCCCGGCAGATGCGCTCCAGCTCGGCACGGATGGCCGCAATGGGCGCGCGATAGTCCAGCCAGAAGAACGCGGTACCCAGCAGGTCGGCGCTGCGCCGCGTCCAGTTCTGGAAGGGGTTTTCGATGAACCAGGTCAACGGCACCACCATCCGCCGCTCATCCCAGATGCGCACCACCACGTAGCTGCTGCCGATCTCCTCGATGCGCCCCCACTCGCCTTCAACGATCACCACGTCATCCAGGCGGATCGGCTGGGTCACCGCGATCTGCAGGCCCGCGATCAGGTTGCCGAACACCGGCTTGGCGGCGATACCGGCGACCAGGCCGATCAGGCCCGCCGACGCCAGCAGCGCCGAACCGATCTTGGCCACCATGTCGAACTGCAGCAGCACCAGCGAGGCGCCGAGCACGATGATGCCGCCCATGATCACCCGGCTGAGCACCCGGGTCTGGGTCTGGATGCGGCGCGCTTCCAGGTTGTCGGCCACGTCGATGGGATGGCTGCGCAGGATCGCGCGCTCGATGGCGCCGACACCGCGCACCAGCAACCAGATGAAGCAGGCCACCAGGCTGATGTGCAGGATGCGCTGCAGATTGCCCAGCAGCGGATCCTGCAGTGGCGTTGCCTGCAGTGCGGGTATCAGCAGCAGCAGCGGCAACGCCGTCGCCAGCGGCAGGCCGAGCACGCGACCGATGCGCGCACGACGCCGATCGCGCCCCTTCAACCGGTGATAGACCCAGAGGATCACCCATGCACCGATGCCGCCGATCACCAGCGCCAGCCCCAACGGCCATGCATAGGCCTGCATGTGCTCCCAATGCACCCTTGCCACCTCCACTCGAACACGCGGATGGACAGGGTCGCGCATGGGGCATGAGTGTGTTGTATGCAGGGCCGATGCCCTGCACCCGCAGCGGCAACGGCAACGTCAACGTCAACGTCAAAAGCTGGTTTCCTGAGGGTTGGCGGGGTGGGTCCGGTTGAGGGGGACGCTGCAAGTACGTCCATGTAAGCTCGGTCGCCGCATCCATGCGGCTCACGCCCCCTCAACCGGGCCCACCCCGCCTTCGACAGTTTCCCGCTGCTGATGGTGGGTGCCGACCGTTGGTCGGTACGGGGGTCGGATCCCGTTGCTGCGCAACGGGCTCCAACCCCATTTTGAATATTGATATCTGACAGGAAAATCGTGTCGACCAAGGTCGACACCTACCAAAGGCCTCGCGCCCCATTAGAACCACGCCATGCGTGGATGATTCATACGATATCCGACAGATGTGCCGACCAACGGTCGGCCCCCACCAACAGCCGCCATTACCAGTAGAGCCACGCCATGCGTGGATGAATTCACTCGATAACCGACAGATGTGCCGACCAACGGTCGGCACCCACCAACAGCCGCCATTAC